>JAFAUE010000071.1 GCA_019243475.1 Acidobacteriota bacterium
GGCTGTGCGATCAGGACGCCGTAGAAGCCTTCGTAAATGAAGCGCCGAAAGAGTTGCTGCGCCTCGAGCATTGGGGATGCCCGTGGAGCCGCGAGCCCGACGGACACATAGCCGTCCGTGCCTTCGGCGGCATGAAGAAAAAGCGCACCTGGTTCGCCGCGGACAAGACCGGCTTCCACATTCTCCACACACTTTTTCAAACCACGCTCAAGTACAACGAGATCAAGCGCTACGACGAGTGGTTTGTTACCAGGCTGCTGATCGAAGACGGCCGCGTGCAGGGCGTGGTCGCCATCGAGCTGATGTCCGGCCGCATTCAGGCGATCACTGCTAAGTCGGTGATCGTCTGCAGCGGTGGCTGTGGCCGGGTTTTTCCCTACACCACCAATGCCGCGATCAAGACGGGCGACGGCATGGCGCTGGTCCATCGAGCGGGCGGTCCGCTTAAGGACATGGAGTTTGTCCAGTACCATCCTACCGGCCTTCCCTTTACGGGAATTTTGATCACCGAAGCCGCGCGCGCCGAAGGTGGATACCTCATCAACAAAGATGGATATCGCTACCTGCAGGATTACAACCTGGGCAAGCCCGAGCCGAAGCCGGTGCTGCGCAGCATGGAACTCGGCCCGCGTGACCGCCTGTCGCAAGCCTTCGTCAAGGAATTTGAAAAGGGCCGCACCATCGATGGCCCGTACGGTCCGGTAGTCCATCTGGACCTGCGACATCTGGGCGAGAAGCTGATCAACCAGAAACTCCCCTTCGTGCGCGAGCTCTGTGAGAAGTACGAAGGCCTCGATCCCGTCACGCAGCTCATTCCCGTACGCCCTGTTGTGCATTACATGATGGGAGGCATTTCGACGGACATCGACGGCGCCACTCCCATTCCGGGACTGTACGCCGCGGGCGAATGCGCCTGCGTGAGCATCAACGGCGCCAACCGCCTGGGCTCGAATTCGCTGCCGGAGATCCTGGTTTTCGGCGCGCGCGCCGGCAAAGCCGCAGCAGAGTACGCGCAGTCTGCTCCAGACACCGTCAGCGCAGGAATCGCTGCGCAGGCTGAAGACGAGCGTCGCCGCTTAGAAGAAAACTTTTTACACAAGACCGGCGGCACAGAACGCGTCGCCGCGATTCGTGATGCCATGCAGAAGGCCACAGAAGAAGGCGCCGGAATCTATCGTAATGAAAAATCGCTGCGTGAGGCCGCGCAGAAGCTTTCCGAGCTTCAAGAACGCGCGCAGAATGTCCAGATTGACGACCACTCCCGCACGTTCAATACGGAACTGCTGTCGGCTTTGGAACTGCATTGCATGCTCGACGTCGCCATTTGCATGGTTCACAGCGCGCTGCACCGCACCGAATCGCGCGGCGCCCATCAGCGGACCGACTATCCTGCGCGCGATGACCGCAACTTCCTGGCGCATTCAGTGATCACGCGAACCCCCGACGGTTCACTGCGTATCGATTATCAGCCGGTGACTGTGACTCGCTGGCCACCCGGTGAGCGCGTCTATGGGCAGCAGGCCCCGGCAGCGAAACAGGCGGTGCGCGCATGAGTATTCCCAAGACCATCACTCTCGAAGTCTCCCGCTATTCGCCCGAACGCGATCCCCAGCCTTACTTCCAGAGCTATGAAGTGCCGGTAAAGAAAGAATGGGTCATCCTCGATGCGCTGAACTACATCAAGGACCAGATCGACGGCACGCTGACGTTTCGCTGGTCGTGTCGCATGGGCATCTGCGGCAGCTGCGGATACACCATCAACAATGAGCCCAAGCTGGGGTGCGCGACCTTCCTCACACAGTATGGCCGCGGCCCCATTCGCATCGAGCCGCTGCGAAATTTCCCCGTGGTGCGCGACCTGGTCGTGGAAATCGGCGAGTTCCTGGAGAAGCTCAAGAAGGTGAAGCCGTGGTTGATCCATGAAGACGGCAACGGTACAGGGGAGTATCTCCAGACTCCCAGCCAGCTGGAAGAGTTCCGTCAACACAGCATGTGCATTAACTGCCTGTTGTGCTACTCGGCGTGTCCCATTTCAGGACTCGATCCAATCTTTGTGGGCCCGGCAGCTCTGGCCCTGGCGCATCGCTATAACAAAGACTCCCGCGATCAGGGAGCAGACGAGCGCATGGCGATTCTTTCGCATCCGGAAGGTATTTGGGGATGCACGTTTGTCGGCGAATGTACGCGGGTGTGCCCCAAACATGTCGATCCGGCCGGAGCCATTCAGCAATACAAGATCGCCGGAGCCATCGACGGCCTGAAGCAGTTCCTCATGCCGTGGGGCCAAAAAGGGAAGCAGCCAAAAAGGGAGGCGCAAAAATCATGAGCTCCGGACAATCCTCCGCGCCGGCATTGGCTCCGGTGCATGGTGAGAACGAGCAGCCTCAGGTGACTTACACCGAATTCCACCCGCGGTGGTATCGTCCGCAGATTTCGACTTACTGGTGGCTGGGCAAATGGCCGTACGTGAAGTTCATTCTGCGCGAGTTAACCAGCGTAGCCGTCGCATGGACAGTGGCCGTCATGCTCATGCAGATTTTCGCTCTCACGCACAGCGGAGCTTTTTATGACGGCTTCGAGGCGCTGATGGCCTTGCCGGTGATGATCCTGGTCAATTTTATCGCGTTTGCGTTCCTCGTCTTCCACTCTGTCACCTGGTTCAATCTGGCGCCCAAAGCTATGGCCGTTAGAGTTGGCGGGAAACGAGTGCATGGAATTCTGATTTCCGGTCCACAGTACCTGGCGTGGATCGCTGTGTCCGCGATTGTTCTCTTTATTCTGGCGACGCGTACTTAGGAGCTCTTATGGTGAACAAAGAGACGGAACCGATTTTCTGGTCGCTGTTCAGCGCGGGCGGGGTAGTGGCTGGGCTGTTCCTGCCGATAGAGCTGTTGATTTTCGGGATTGCTATTCCGCTCGAGTGGATGCACCAGCCGTCATATCCGGCTTTGCTGGCGTTAGTACATTCTCCGATCACGCGGATTTACCTTTTCGTGCTGTGCTCCCTGCCGCTGTTTCATTTCGCTCATCGCTTTCGTTACACGCTTTATGACGGTCTGCAGATCAAGCATTTGAACGAAGTGGTCTTCGCATGCTGCTATGGGATCGCGATCTTGGGAACGGTTACAGCAGGATACTTGCTGTTAACGATGTGACGCCGGCGTTTGGAGAGTTCGTAATGCCCCGTTTCTGATAGAGGCCGCGGGTTTATTCACAATCGAGGTTGCCATGGAACTCAAATCTATTTCGCATGCCGGCATCCACGCCGCCATTGCCAAAGCCGAGCGCTATCGCTTCCTCAACGAACCGGAAGAAGCTGAATCCATTTGCCGGGACATTCTTGCCGTTGATCCTGGGCATCAGTCGGCCCAACGCATTCTCGGCCTAGCGATCACGGACCAGTTCAGCGGCGGTGTGAAAGATCGCTTCAACGAAGCGGCCAGCGTCTTCAACTCTCTGGAAGACTCGTATTCGCGGTTTTACTACACCGGAATCCTTCATGAACGGCATGCCAAAGCGCAGCTTCGCGCTGGACGTCCGCCCCACGCCGTTGCCGCCGAACTCGAGGAAGCAATGAACTGCTTCCAAAAAGCCGAGCAGATTCGCCCGACCGGAAATGACGAAGCCATCCTGCGGTGGAATCGCTGCGCGCGACTGCTGCAGACGCTTCCTCAGCCGGTAACGCACGATGAGCCGGGGGCATTCGAATCCGGCGACACTGCACCGCACACGCCGTCTCGCGTTCACACACGCGCCGCTCGCGGTCGCTGAAGAAGCGTCCTCCATGCGTGTCTTCGTCTCCACGAGTGTGTGCTTTCCCTGACACGCAAAAAAACTCTTCGCGCCGTTTTCCCGAGAAAAGATGTCATTGCCGCTGGCAATGAACCTGCAATCTCCTTAATCGTCAGCGAAAGCTGCGGCCTTTGCCATGTCAGGTATCTTGGTTCATTCCGTTCTCCGAAAGCTGCGGATGAAGCTTCCCCGGCGAAGAGTTCCAATCTGGTCCCTCTTATGCCTGTTGATTCTCGCAACGGCCTATGTCGGATTTGCTTTCCACCGAGCCGCTCGTGCTCTGCGATCTGCGCAGGTTGCCGTCGCCGAGGAAAGCGAGCTGAAGTTTGTCGCGCGCCCTTATTCCCCAATCGCTGACACCGGCTTTGACCCAATTCCCGGAGCTGCCCAGTTCGCGCATGCAGCCGAGTTCCAAGGCAAGATTTACATTGCCGGACAGACTGGACTCTACGAGTACGACGCTCGCGGTCAGAAACTGCGCGACTTTCATGTGGGCCGGGAGCTTCCAGCATCGCCACTCCTGAAGCTGGCTCGGGCTACGCTCGCGAATTCCCAACAAACGGAACTGGTGATTGCGACAGCTGGCGCGGGTGTGCTGGCGTTTGACGGAACACACTTCCGCCAAATTCTTCCTGAGCAGCGCGACGCGCGGACCATTACTTCAATTCTGCCTTTGGTCTCTGGACGTTTACTGATTGGTACGTCGAAGCGCGGAGTCCTGGTCTATGACGGACATCGGCTGACTTGGCTCCATCCGTCGCTGGCGCAGCTTCAGGTCACCGAGTTGTCGGGTACCGAGTCCAATCTCTGGATTGGGACGCAGGAGCGCGGAGTGGTGCATTGGCACGGCGGGGCCGCCGACTTCTTCGGCGAAACCGACGGCCTTCCTGATCTGCACGTCTATGCCATTGCTCAGGAGGGCGATCGCACATTCGTTGGCACGCCGAATGGAATCGGCGAATTTCGCGACGGCCATTTTCTCCGCGTGCTCGCAGCCGGAGCCTTCGTTCGCTCCCTGCTGCCTCAAGGCAAGACCCTCCTGGCCGGCACCATGAACGACGGCGTTTTGGAAATTGCATTAGCGCGAGACTCGCGGCGCCGTCAAGGTTTGCCGTCCATTGGTGCGCTGATGGAAGTGGAGCAGCTGTTTAGTTCAGGCGGGCATGTTTACGGGCTGACCGAAGCCGGGATCTTTACTAGGGAGGGGGCCGCGAACTGGAAACAAGTGCTTGAACCCGATTCGGGACTCCTCACCAACAACGACATTTCATCGCTAGCCTCAGACGAAAACGGCAGGCTCTGGGTCGGATACTTCGACCGCGGACTCGACATCGTCGATAGCGTTGAGCAGGCAGAAAGCCGGCGCACCCGGCACTTGGAAAATGATCATCTCTTTTGCATCAATCGCATCCTGCCCAACGTCACATCGGGAGCTACGGCGGTGGCAACGGCAAACGGTCTGGTGCTGTTCGACACGCAAGCGCACCCACGGCAGGTTCTTACCCGCACGGAAGGCCTGATTGCAGATCACGTCACAGACGTTGCCGCGTACGGAACTGGTTTGGTCGCTGCCACTCCTGCCGGACTCACCTTCATCGATGCAGACGGGCTGCGCAGCATTTACGCGTTCCACGGCCTGGTGAACAACCATGTGTACACCCTCGCCAGCGATGGATCGCAGCTGCTGGCCGGAACTCTGGGAGGTCTGAGCTTCCTCAATGGCGACGAGGTACGTGCCAGCTACACAACCGCGAGTTCCAATCTGAAACATAACTGGATCACGGCCGCCGTCCACAGTGGTGATGAATGGTGGATTGGAACCTACGGCGCCGGCGTGCTGCGCATGAAAGATGCCGAACCCGGTCATTTCGAATCCCCAGGAGAAGCGCGTTCGCAGGCGGTCATTAATCCTGGCGCAATTCTGGCAACCGACCGTTTCGTCCTTGCCGGTACTTTGGGCGAGGGCATTTTTGTGCTCGATCGCAGATCGGAGCGCTCACAACTCATTACCGAGGGATTGCCTTCGCGAAACGTCACTGCGCTGGCGCGACAGGACGGCTACGTGTATGTCGGCACCGACAACGGATTGGTACGTATCGCGGAACAGAGGTTGTTGCCATGAAGCGCGCTCTGTTCATCTGCTTCCTGATCTTTGTTGTGCGGGCTGCATTTGCGGACTCAGGCATTCTCATTCCCGGCAACAAGAGCGAGCCCGATCCGTCGATCCTGTCGCTTGCCGAGATGGAGATCAGCATCACCATCGATAACGGCGATGCGCGTGTTTACATCAGGCAAATATTTGCGAACCACACCCTCGGCGTGCAGGAAGGCAACTACCTGTTCGCATTGCCGAGCCGCGCGACCATCAGCGATTTCGCCGTATGGGAAGGGCCGACCCGCATCCCGGCGGTGATCCTCGAGCGCAAGCGCGCCGGCGAGATTTATGAGCAGCTCACGCGCCAGATGATCGATCCCGGCCTGCTGCAGCAGGGTGAGCGCGGACCCGAAGAGGCTCGCCGCAGCAACACATTCAGTGCGCGCATCTTTCCCATTCCGGGATACGGAGATAAGCGCCTGGAGATTGAGTATCATGAGAATATCCCCGCAGAAAACCTGGCGTCGTTCTTCGCCATTCCGCTCCATCCCGATGCCTACCAGGCCCAGGTTGCGGGAAAGCTGCGCATCAACTTCGAATTGCGGTCTGCGCACGATCTCGCTGGCTTCGATGTCGTCGGCTCAACTTATCCGCTCAAAATTGCGGAGAAAAATGCCCATGAAGTAAAAGCCAGCTTTGAAAGCGCCGACGTTGCCTTGAAAGAAGATTTTGCGGTTAGGTACCGGCTCGACAGCAAAGGCTCGGATCCACTGGATGTAATCACGTATCGCAATCCCGATTCAGGTCAGCCGAATCCAACTGCGATTACGCCTGAGCGAAGTCAGAGTGAGCCGGGATTCTTCGAAGCTCAGGCGCTGCTCGGAGCAGGCGCGGAACAATCGCAGGGCCCGCCGAAGACGGTGATCGTTCTGTTCGACACCTCGCTGTCCATGCAGTGGGAGAAACTGGAACGCAGCTACATGGCCATGGAGCGCGTGCTGCGCTCGCTGCGCGCTGACGATCGCTTTAACCTGCTGCTCTTCAACAACCGGACAATACCATTCCAGCCCACGCCAATCGTCTCGTCGCGGGAGAACGTGGACAAAGCGATTGCCTGGGTGCGCGCCGGCAAGCTGCGCGGCGGCACGGACCTTCAGCAGGCTCTTGGCGCGGCACTGTCGCAGGCTGCCGCGGAGAAGCAGAGCGCATATATTTTGCTGCTGAGCGACGGTGGCGCCACTCGCGGGATTGTCCAATCTGGAGAGCTGTCGCAGTGGTACGCCGAGCGCTGGAAGCAGGCGCCCGCCGGTGCGCGCCCGCACACTTACGTGTTTGCCGTAGGAGACGATGCGAACCTGCCGCTCCTTCGCATGCTGGCGCGCAACGACGGCGCTATAGAAAATGTCCTGTCCACGGAGCCTGCCGAGTTCAAGCTGAACGCCTTCATTTCTAAGATCGGACGCACCCCAGTCAATCAGCTCTCTCTTACGCCATCACCCGCTGGCTCCGTGCAGATGGTGTATCCGTTGCAAGACAGCGCATTCTCCGGTTCCATCGCGTCGTGGGTTGGGCAGTACAGCAAGCCCGCGAAGCAGGTCGCTTTCACAGTGAACGGAATGCGCGACGACAGCAGCTTCGAAATGCGGAAAGTAGTGCTGTTGCCAGAACGCTCGCTTGAACATCCGCAACTCCCGCGACTCTGGGCACGGGCACGCGTTGATGCTCTGCTCGAAAAGATAGAGCGCGAGGGAGAAGACGAGCAGTCGATCGACGAGATCATTCGCCTTTCGCGCAAGTATAAGTTTGTAACTCCCTACACCTCGCTATTGGCTGTGCCTCGCGCGCTCTTACGTCCGCGAGTGATCCGACCCGGAGATCCCGTGCTGCGCGTTCATACTGACGATTCCATTCGTTCGGTGATTGCAATCTTCCCCTTCGGATTGACGAAGCGCCTGCGCCATCTGCCCGATGAGCAGGTGTGGGAGACACGGTTCCTCGCGCCTGACGACATGCAGGATGGTACCTACTCCGTCCGGCTGATTCTGCGCGATCGCGATGGGAGCACCTATCGCGAGGCGAAAACATTCGTCATCGCGAGTAAACCGCCAGTCGTTCGAATTCACCTGGCGTCGAAGCGCTACCATCGCGGAGACACGATTCCCATTTTGGTAAAGGCGTCAGTGAGCACGCGGACGCTCACTGCCCGTCTTGAGGAAGCTGCTCCGATCTTTCTTCACTGGAATCAGCATGCCGGGATGAATTCGGGCGAACTGCAGGTCCCGTCTGACCTGCCGGCAGGCAACTACCAGCTCACTGTGATCGCCGAAGACATCGCTCACAACATCGGAACCCAGGAGGTGCAAATTGAAATCCTCCCGTAGGCGGTTGCGTTATGGCGGAACTTTGCTTCTCGGCGTCGCGCTGATCAGTGTTGTCTCGCTGGCTTGGGCAGCGGAATGGAAGGCGGTTGTCTCCGGCTCCGCGATCGAGGCTGCGCTGTACCGCTGGATGCCATTGCCCGCGACGAAGGTTCTCGGACAGCGACCGCCGCGCGAAGCAGTTCCTTTATTGAGCAACCTGATCCAGCAACAACCCACAGCGGAAGTCTACTCACTGCGGGCAATGAACGAGGAGGCCGAGCTGGAGTTCGCGGCAGCCGAGTCCGACTGGAAAAGGAATGCCGAGCTGGCTAAAGATCACGTCGATGCGCAGCTTGCGCTGGCAGATTTCTATCATCGCCGATTGCGCGCGCAAGACGAGATTGCCGCTCTCGATTTGCTGGCCAAGATGACGGGTACGCCTTCCGACAAGCTGAAGCCCGCAGCACAGCAGCAGTCGTGGCTTGCGTTCGAGCGCATGCTGCGCGTTGCGAAGGAGTCGGCCCTGCCGGAGACCGTCGGCGATCGTGTGTATCGCGATTGGATGGCGCGCTATCCGCACGAACCGGCGGTCTATGAGCGCTACTTTCAGGTACTGCTCGATGCTCGGCGGTTTGACGATGCGGCGAAGCTGGTCGCCCAGTCCAGCTCGATGTTCCCCAAGGACGATGTCTTTCCTACCAAAGCGAACGCAATGCTCGCCTATAAGCGCGGATCGGTAGCGGAAGGTCTCGCCGTGTATGAAAAAAATTTCCAGCCTCTCTGGCCTGCGGAGCTAGTTCAGAGCTACTTTGAGTTGCTCGGCGAGACTGGGTCGTTGCGCAAATATCTTGATGCTGCCAAAGCATCGATAGAAAAAAATCCAGACGACCTGAATGCGGTGGCTCGGATTTTTTATTACTACCAGCATCAGGGCCGCAATGACGCCGCCCAGCAGGCGCTTACCGCCTATCGAGAGAGCAAAGAGCAGCGCAATGCCAAGTGGTCGGACGACGAACTGCACTCACTCGCCGTCTTAAGTCAGCAGAACCATTCCTACGCCGAGGCTGCGCGTTACTACTACGCGCTGTATTCGAACGCCGGCACTCCCAACGCTCAGGAGCAAGCTTTGACAGGATTGGTAAACGTCCTGCTCGATGCCCCGGAGCAGGACATTCGCCTCGGAGCAGGCGAGCTCTCGATGTACAAAGACATCGCCACCATGGATCCCGGTCCGGGATTCCTCAACGGCATCCTTTCGTTAATTTTGAATACGACGTCGCCAGCAGGCCGATATTCGGAGGAAGAACAGCGAGCGTTCCCATACTTTCACCGCGAAGAAGCGGCGGAGCTGATGCGCCTGGTCGATTCACGCTTCGCCAATTCCGAGCACCGCGCCGAACTGCACGCTCGACTGCTCGAAACCTTCTCCAATTACGGCGAGAGCCAAGCCGTCATTCGCGACGGCAAACAATTCCTGAGCGCATTTCCAAATGCTCCTCAACGAGAACAAGTCGCGTTACTGATGGCAGATTCATATCAGAGACTCAACGACCCCGAAGATGAGTTTGCCCTTTACGACTCCCTGCTAGCGGAACTCGCTCAACGTGCGAACGGAGTTCCCCTCGGCGACCAGTCGGAGAATCTTCCGGATGCATCGCGTGCCGATGCTGAAAGCCAAGATGGTGAAGCCGAACAGGAAGGGGAGGCGCATCCTGCTGCGCCAAACGCGCAGGTCCGTCGCGCATTCCAGGTAACCGCCGGTCCCTCCCAGCAGCCGCAGGGTCCTCGCTCCCCCGAATATGCGCGCGTGCTGGAGCGCTTTGTCGCGCGGCTGGTATCGCTCGACCGCCTGCCGCAGGCGCTCGCAGTGCTGCGCAAAGAACTTGATCGTAATCCCAACGACCCCGGCGTCTACGAGCGACTGGCCCAGTTTCTTGCACAAAACCATCTCGGCGCAGAGCAGGAACAGGTATATCAACGCGCGATCCACCAATTCAAAACCGAGAGTTGGTATGAAAAGCTGGCGCGTTTTTATCTGCGACAGAAGCGGAACTCAGATCTCCAAAAGCTTTCCCAGCAAGTAGTCGGAATCTTTGCCGGAACGGAACTCGATCGCTACTTCGAGCAGGAGATTTATCAGCACAACGGCAGTGTTGGTTTCTACAGAGATCTCAACGTTTACGCCAATGCTCGCTTCCCGCATGATCTGGTCTTCGTGCGCAATATTGCGGGAACTTATAAAGAGTGCTCTGCGCCATGGTTCGACGTCGTTGAACAGCACTGGTGGGAAGCCGAGGACCTGCGCAATGAATACTTTTCTTGCCTTTCGCGCAGCGGCCGGCTCGAGCAGATATTGGCTTCGCTGCAGCAGACCGCTGCGTCAGCGACGGCTGATAAATGGGGCCAGATTGCTGCCGATAATCCAGTTGCTGTTCGCTTCATCGGAGAGGCGGAGATCTGGCGCTGCCACTATGAAGAGAGTGCCGGTCCACTAGGGGCACTCGCAAAACTATTTCCCACTGAGCCGGACATCAGCAAACCTGCCGCTGCCGTCTATCGTTCGCTGGCAGCATTTATGCCACCCGATACCGACGTAGCCGTTGCAATTGACGAGAATCTCTATGCTGCCAATCTCCGAGATCGCGACCAGCTCGCTCATATCGGCGACGTGTTGGCTGATCGCGAGCTGTTTAGCCGCGCAGCCCCATTTTGGGAACGCATGACTCAAATACGTCCCGGAGAACCGCAGGCCTACCTCGATCCGGCGACCGTCTATTGGGACTATTACAACTTCTCCAGTGCGCTGCGGCTGCTAAATGAAGGCAGAAGCAAGCTGCACAACTCCAGTCTGTATAGCTATGAGGCCGGCGCGATCTATGAGAACCAGCGCGACTATTCGAAGGCAGCTGTCGAGTATGTTCACGGTGCGCTGAAAAACGGTGATGTGCGCGCGCGAAATCGGCTGCTTGAATTGGCGCGTCGCCCGAAATTGCGCGACGCCATTGAGAACGCGACTTCTTCGCTGGTCACGGGCGACTCGCCTGGCATCGAGACTCTCAAACTCCGCGCCGATGTGCTTGAGGCCGAGAGCCGGCCAAAAGAACTGGAACAGCTCCTCTCCTCACTGGCGCCGCGCACCAATTCGCTCGAACTCCTCGATTGGATCGAGCAAGAAGCAGTGCAGAAATCATTCGTCAACGTGCAGGAGGCTGCGCTGGAGCGCGAAGCAATTGTCACCGCCGACCCTGTGCATCGGCTCGAAGTTCGGTATGCGCTGGTGCGCTTTCACGAACAGGGCAAGGACCTCGCGGCTGCTCAGCAGAATGTTGACGAGTTGTATCGCGAGAACCCGAAGATCATGGGTGTGGTGCGCTCGACAGTCGACTTCTATTGGAGGAATAAGCAGCCGCAGAAAGCCATCGACACGCTTCTCCAAGCGGCCGGCGCCGCGTATCCAGAGCTACGCCAGAATTTCCAATTTGAGGCTGCGCGCAAAGCAACGGAAGCCGGTGACTATCGCCAGGCGCAAAGTCTTCTCGCCGGGTTACTGGTGGACTTTCCCTACAACGATCAGTACCTGGCAGCCATGGCCGAGACCTATGCCAGAAGCGGCGATGATCAGGGGTTGAAGCAGTTCTACTTAGCGGAAATCGAAAGCTTCAAGAAGGCACCGCTTCCGCAGGAAGAGCGTACCCGCGAAACTGCGGGTCTGCGCCGAGGCGTCATTCCGGCTCTCACGCGGTTGAAAGACTACTCAGGAGCCGTAGATCAGTACATCGAGATCATTAACAAGTATCCCGAAGATGAGGCGCTGGTTTCAGAGGCTGCACTGTACGCGCAGAAACGCGGGAAAGCGCAGCAACTGATCGAGTTCTACAGCAATACCGTGAAACAGTCGCCACGGGATTATCGCTGGGCGATGGTGTTGGCACGCACATATGCGCAAATGGAGAAATTTCCGGAAGCGATCGAAGCCTATGCCCAGGCAATTCACGTGCGCCCGGACCGCACCGACCTGCGCTCTGCCCGGGCCGATCTGCTCGAACGTCTGATGCGATTCGACGAGGCCGCCGCCGAGTATCGGCAACTCTACGATCTGAACTATCACGATAAGCAATGGATGGAAAAAATAGCGGTGATTCGTGCGCGGCAGGGAAACGTCTCGGAGACGGTTGCCGCGCTCCAGGCCGCCCTTGTGGCGAATCGTCCTGAAAAAGCTGAGAACTACTTCGAAGTAGCGCGACGCCTGGAAGCCTGGAACATGCTGCAGCCGGCGCGTGACTATGCGCAACGAGGTGTAGACGCTGCCGGACGCGACCTATTGGCTGTCTCCGAGCATCACGCCGGTGCCCAGCTGTACGCGCGCATTTTCACGCGCGTCCGACAGCAGGAACAGGCCTATGGGCGGCTCAGTCAGGCAAGGCGGGATGCCGACAATCTGGCGGCGAATCTCGAAGTCGCGAAGCAGGAAGTGGAATCGGGAAAGCCTGTTTTTGTCACCGGAGCCCGATGGCGTGAAGCGATGCTCGCCGGCCGCCGCGAGTCAGTGACAACGGGTATGGCAGCAGCAATGCGCACGATGGGCGAAACCGTTGCGCATTACTTCACTCCCGAAGAGAAAGCGCAGTTCATGGCATCACTTGAAAGCAAAGCCACAAATGCGAGCGACGAAGAGCTGGCGCAGCTTTTTCTTCCTGCCGCTCAGGCCGCAGATCTTCCCGAATTGGAAGTTCGCTGGCTCGAGAAATTACTGATGTCGCAATATGCCCTTGATCATGGTCCGCAGTATGAAAGACGTCTCATCGAGTTAGAAGGCCGCCGTGTTCGGCTGGAGGAGCTCGGGACCTTTCTGGAATCCTATGCGCGCACGCTTCGGGTCGAGGAAGGTCGCGACAGGGTGATCTTGCGCGCAGCACAGGCTTATCGCGATGCTGGAATTTACGACAAGGAACTCGCTACCTTGAGCGAGATCGGCTTCAACCTCAATGGAGAGGATGAGCAGCGACTCTTCGCTTTATTGATGGAACGATCCCCCGACGAATTGTTCCGGGTAATTCGTCGCGGAAACGACGTGTCTGATCGCGCATCGCAATACGTCGTCGAGAATGCCGGCGAAGCGCTGGCTATGCGCGCCATCGCCGAGCGTGGAAAGACACTTCCAGCAGTGTGGACGAAAGCTTACCGCGCGCTCACGGGACTTTACTTCGATGACCGGACCTCCTCAACGCAGCTGGCTTTCCTGTCAGCTCTCGGCGACGCCAGCATCGGCGACCGCATCGCGAAGCCAGTGGACCGGCAGGAGCAGCTCGCGGGAGACGTTTGGTTCTACTACGGAACACGTTACGGCGTATGGCTCGGTGCTGCTAATGCCGGTGACCCTGATGATTTCCTGCCCGCGGTTCTGGAGCAGTCGCCTGTCAGCATCGACGGCTACGTAGCTACGGCTGAATATTATTCCGAAAAAGGGAATGTTGAACGCGCGCTGGCAGACTATCAACGCGCGCTTGAGCTGGGCCCCACCCGCGCGGATGTGCACGATCGCATCGCTCAGCTTTATTGGAAACAGCAGAAGCATGCGGAAGGTGTGAGGGAATGGAAGACCGCGCTTCAGCTTCTCGACAAGGACGCAACTGCCCGCGCCGTACCTCCGCAGTTCTGGCCGACCTTTACCACTCTCCTCAAACATCTAGGCGACTACAAACTCACGCCGGAGCTGCATGAGGAGGTCGATAAAGTGCTGCGCGAGTATGTGCGCAAGAACGGCTATTACCGCGCAGAAGAGCTGTTGCGCGCCGCATTCGAAGCCACGCACGACCCCTCGCCGGCAACATCGTGGATGCTGCAATTGGCCGCAGTGGCGCCTACTCCAACGCCGCTGCTTGAGTCGCTGGCTCCTGCGAGATGGATTCCAACCTCCGCCAAGGAGCCAATTTACCGGCAGATCGTAACCAATCTGCAGGACCGCGCCGGCAAGTCCGAAGGGCTGGAGAAAGAATATGCACAGCAGGAGCTGCGTCGCTGGCAGCTAATCTATGTCCGCTATTTGATTGGAGAGAAGCAGTTCGACCGCGCTGCCGAACTGTTGGTATCAGTTCCGAAACAGGAACCAGTCTCCGCAAACGAACTTGAGCTCGAGCTTCGGATTGCAATTGCTCAAAATACTCTTGACGCGACTTTGAATCAGTATCGACTTGCCCCAGAGCAAGCACCGCGGCCAGAGACGTTGCGCGCGGCGGCAAATGCCATTCAGCAGGCTGGCATGCGCAGCGCAGCGCGCAAGCTCTTCGAGTATTTGTTCGAGGAGGAAATTGCCGATCACAATCTCACGCCGGCAAACATGCTGGGACTTGCGGAAATTCGATTGCAAGACGGCGATCTTGCCGGAGCAATGGAACTCCTGCGAAGGCTGACGGTTGCAGTGGGTCCACCGTTCGAGAACCTTGAGCCGGCAGCCTCGCTGCTGGCGCGCACGGGCCGTCATGCTGAAGCCGCCGAGATCCTGGCGCAGCTTGTAAAGGCACAACCTTGGGACGGCAGCGCCCGCCTTCAGCTCGCAGAACAACAGGTTGCCGTCGGAAGAGACGTTTCTAGTGCGCGCGCGGCAGCGATTGATCTCGCTGAGGACACCAATTCACCTTACGTGCTACGGGTGCAGGCGGCGCAAATGCTGGGGAACACCGCGCCTGATTTGGGAAGCAGCGAGCTTAATTGGCTTACTGGCGCGAGTGCCAACTCTCCGGAAAGTGCCGACAAGCCCTTCTATTACCCGGCTCGCGTAAAGGCGGCGGCGAAGGCCGATTCTGGAGAGCGCATCCGGCTTCTGATGAATGCGTTGGAGCAATCTCAGGGTGAAGATAGTGCGCGACTGCCGCTCTTCTTTGCCTTGGTTTCCGCGCGTCGGGATCGGCTGGCGATCAGCACAATCGATCCATGGTTGCAGAGCGGCATTGTGCTCTCGCCCCCCGAGCCACCCCAGCCACTCGAGGGAGATGAGGAGTCGAATGTCGACGACAATCAATTGCGTGACGAGTCTGAACCCGTCGCGCCTGCGCTGCCCAGATTTACGACAGCAGAGCGCGAGCGAATTGCCGCAGCGCTAGCGTCAGCTTATGAGCGGCTGCACAACTTCGACCAAGCCTCCGAATACTATCGGCTGGCTGCTCGGCTTCAAACGGCAAAGGCAGCGAAAGCAGAGCTAATCAAGAAACGCGATGAAATGAGTGCCGCTCAGCAGCGCATTGCCGCCAATCGCCTGCGCGCGCCTCAAATTCACCGTGAGCTTGTGCAGGTGCAGCCCGTGAAACCACGCCTGCCAAATCCCACTTCGTCAGTCCGAGAGCCAGGAGGGCAGCTATGAAGCGTGCATTTGCAACGGTCGTCCTGTTGCTGATTGGTCTGGGAGCATGGGCAAGGTATCAAGGTGCGAATGCTATCCCGGCCATTCCGATGGCGCATTTCATGCCGCAAGGAGCGTTGCTTTATTTGGAAGGCAAAGACTTCGCCGGCCTCCTCAGCGATTGGAGCGGCTCCCCGGAGAAGACCGCTTGGCTCAAGAGCGACAACTATGAGGTTTTCAGTCGCTCCCGATTGTTCTTGCGCCTGCAACAGGCGCAGCAGGAGTTCGCTGCGGCCGCAGGTGTTCCGACCGACACGAAATTTCTGCAGGAGGTCGCGGGCCGACGTACCGCTTTGGGAATTTATGACATCGGCAAACTCGAGATGCTTTACGTTACCGAGCTGCCGAACGCGCGTGCGATGCAAAGCACGATTTGGCAGCAGCGTTCGAAATTCGAGCCCAGGGAGGCCGCGGGCGAGAAATTCTTCGTGCGCAACGATGCGCAATCGGGAAGAACGGTGGCTTTTGCCGTATATGGCGACTACCTGATTCTAGGTACACGGGACGACCTCGTGGCAGGCGCGCTCTCTGCCCTCAAAGGTTCCCAAATCGCAACATTGGAACAGGAGAAGTGGTTCGCTGAAGGTATCAAATCAGCGAAGGCCTGGGGCGATCTACGCATGGTTATCCACCTCGAGGAAGTAGCAAAAACACCGCATTTCCGCAGTTATTGGATCCAGCAGAACGTCACAGCGATGCGGAGTTACCGCAGCGGCGTGTCTGATCTCTCTCGTGCCCCGGACGAGTACCGTGAAGACCGCGTGTTGCTGGCGAAAAAAGATTTTCCCACTGTCGATGACAAGACAATTGCGTCGTTGGCGCAACTCGCGCCTGCCAGCACGGGATACTTTTCTGCCGAGGCCGCCCCGAAGCCCGAGGAAATTGCGCGCATGATTGAACAAGAAATTCTTGTTCCAAGAGAAGGCGCAGTTCCACCCTCGCAGATCGCGCCCGGAGTAAGCCTGCGCGATGGAACGACGGGCAGCGCCACGGATTTGGAACAACGGATTGATGTGGCGCCCCCTGCCGCCCACACGAATGCTGCGGGCGGAAAAGCCTTGCAATCCGCAATTGCGGACAATGCTCCCCTCGCGATGCTCAAGGTGAAGCGGAGCGAATCGATGCCGGACGGCGTGTTTGTGCGCCTGAACTCTGCGATCGTGCTGGTTTCATCAGCCAATTGGGACGAGAACAAGATTCGTCAGGCGGTCCAACGCGCCCTCGGCCCATCGTTAACCGCGTCTTCGTTGGGGAGAGAATGGCAGACTACAGGAGCTGCCGGCCGGCCTTACGCTGAGCTTAATGGCCTGCTGCCAATCGCGTTGACGGCGCGTGGACCATATCTGTTCTTGAGTAACGATTCAGCGCTGCTGCAGGAACTCCTTGGTCGACTGCCGCAAAACTCGACGCCGCACAATCCTGCCGTCTACGTGGCGGAGTTCAACCACTCGCAGGAGCGCCAAAACTTCTATCACTTGACGTCTTTGCTGGACAAACCGAGCCGAAGCGCCACTGGCACAGAGCGAAGTCCAGAGTTCTTTTCCGATAACCTCGAGAGCTTGAGCAGAAGCCTTGGTCAGAACGTTGTGCGCGAGTCGATTGAAATCAGCCGCACGGGCAGCATTGAGAGGCAAACTGTGCGTTATCAACGGCAGCGGTGAAATTAATAGTCAAACGCGTGCTGCTCTGCGCACTGCTTATGGTGTCAATCTGGGAAGGTTTTTGTCTGGAACAAACGCAATACGTGAACGGCCGCGCGTCCGATTTGCCAACAACGAACATTTCTATTTTGTTGTCGCGCAATTTCCCCTCGCCTGATCTCTCGTACATCTTGCTGGATTTGCAAAACCATTCATGGGCGGCAAGGAACTGGGAAAGGAGCGGCAGCGCAGTGCCGGTCGGCTCGTTGGTGAAGCCGTTTCTGGCGATCGCATACGCACGGTCTCATCGCTATAAGTTTCCTGAACATACTTGCCTCCCCCGCACCTGCTGGCTTCCACGCGGACACGGCAGGGTAGGCATTGTTCAGGCGGTGGCCTTGTCCTGCAATTCCTATTTTTTGAAGCTAGGCACCGGAGTCGAAGCGCGCGAAGTGCGCGATGTGGCCAGAGAATATGGGCTCAGAGGACCTCCTACCACTGCCAATGCCAAAGCCCTGACCGGGCAATCCGGTGTTTGGATCGAGACGCCGGAAGCCTTGGCGCGAGCCTATGCCGAACTGCTGAGTCGGCGCTCGCAGCCAGGAGTGTCCCAAATTACCGACGGAATGCGTGAATCGGCGGCTCGTGGAACCGCGTCCCAGATTGGGACTGAGGTTCCCAGGCTCCGCGTCTTGGCGAAGACCGGCACGGCACCTTGTACGCACACACCTCGAGCGCCGGGAGATGGTTTTGTTGTCGCCGCCTGGCCGGCCGAGTCGCCGCACTATCTTCTCTTGGTACGTGAGCATGGACGTCCCGGCGCCCTCGCCGCCCGCACCGCCGGACGAATGATCCGGGATTTGGAGCAACAGCCATGAAGCTTGCACTCGCGGCTGCCGTTCTTCTGTGCGCAGGCAGAACCTTTGCCGCTGAAGGCGTAACCATTCACGTGCTTGGACTATTTCATCCCAAGACTCTGATTCTGGTCGCGGAGCCGGCGAACCCGATTAGCGCGGCGATTCCCGGGCAAAAGATCACAATCGGCGACACGTTGTGCGATAGCGCAACCATGACCTTCTACGCCGGCGAGGTGAGCCTCACCTGCGGTCACGTGAGGATGATCGCGCCGCGGATTGTGTTCGCGTCGGGAACTGAAAGCGCGCCGTTTGTTCTCGTCGTTCCCGGCAAGCTGCGGCGTCGGTATCAAGGGAGTCTTAGCATCGCCGCGAAAGACAACGAGTTGTTTGCAGTGGTCGAGATGGACCTCGAAACGGCGGTCGCATCCATTGTCGCTGCCGAGGTCCCGGCCAGCACACCCTTCGAAGCGCTCAAAGCTCAGGCGGTAGTTACTCGATCGTTCCTTGTGGCCAGTCATGCCCGACATACGGGCTCCGCGTTTTGCGACACGACTCACTGCCAATTTCTGCGCAGCCCGCCACCCCCTGACAGCGCGGCAAGTCGAGCTACTCGCTCCACTAAAGGACTGGTTTTAGCCTGGCACGGAAAGGCATTTCCAGCGATGTACTCTGCCGCTTGCGGTGGTCGAACGCGCACGCTGCCGCAGAATGCTCAATTGCCGGCGGCTTATCCGTATTACGCAGTCGAGTGCCGCTATTGCCTGCGACATCCGAAAGCAAGCGGCAGCGCAGGCCATGGAATCGGATTGTGCCAGAGAGGAAGCGCCGGTATAGCTGGCGAGGGGAGCACTTTCCGAGAAATCCTCTCCCATTATTTTCCCAATACGGAACTGCTGCAATTGGAAGCGAGATGAAGTGCCGCTGAGCTCCGTGTGCAGATTAAAGAAGACTTTCCTAGGTAGCGGATTCCTTACTTGGCGGCACAGTCATGCCGAGATACTTCATGACCATCTGCAGATCCTTCCAAGCTTCCTTCTTCTGGCGCGGATCGCGTAGCAGGTAGGCTGGGTGATAGGTCACCGCGAGCTTGGTGTTGCGGAAGTCGTACACTCGCCCGCGGAGGTTGATCATCGCGTCGTTAACCCCGAGCAGCGTTTTGGCGGCCACGGCGCCAAGTGCGACGATCATCTTCGGTTTGACGACCTCGATCTGGCGCATGAGAAAGGGCGAGCAGGTGTCGCATTCCTCGCGTTCGGGCGTGCGATTTCCCGGAGGACGGCACTTGATGATGTTGGCGATGTACACATCTTCCCGCCTGATTCCCATTGCGGAAATCATGTTATTGAGCAGTTGCCCCGCACGTCCGACAAAGGGCTCGCCCTGGATATCTTCATCCGCTCCTGGAGCTTCGCCGACGAACATGATGTCGGCTCGCGGATTGCCTACGCCGAAGACGATCTGCTTTCGTCCTTGTTTGTGGAGCACGCAGCGCGTGCAATCGCCTATGTCGTCGCGGATATCGCGCAGAGCTTGTTCAGGAGTCATTTCGGAATTGGGAATGCTCGGCGGTAAAGCCTCTGGTTTTTCGAAAGTCTCTATCGCGGGCGCGACATGCTCCCGGGTCGAAACTGGGGATTGCACCGAGCTCTCCCGGCGGTACAGGTCGTAGATGCCCAGCTCGCGATAAAAGCGCAAGCGCTCCGACAGTTGTTGCGCGACTTCGTTTTTATCCATTCGTCAGCGGGCCAGCGCGGTTTTCGGAGTCCCGGCCTTCAGCTTCATGGCCACGTCCAGGATACGGTGCGCGACGGCAAGTTTGGTATCTTCCGGAACCGCGATCTCTTCGCTTGCAGTCACAATGGTGACCTGATTGCGTTCCGAATCGAACCCGATTCCCGTTTTCGAGACGTCATTGATCACCACTGCATCCAAGCGTTTCTTGTTGAGCTTGCTTCGGCCGTTCTCGATGGCGTTTTCGGTTTCGGCGGCAAAGCCAATCAGCACTTGTTCCGGCCTGCGTCGAGAAGCTAGCTCGCTGACAACATCGCTGGTCGGCTCGAGTTCCAGAATGAGACTGCCGTTGCGTTTGATCTTCTGCTCAGCCACGTTCTTCAGACGAAAGTCCGCCACGGCCGCGGCGGCGATTACCATGCTGGCCTCGGCCCATCTGGCAAGAGCGGCGTCTCGCATCTGCTCGGCGGTTTCCACGCGCACGACCTCCGTTCCCGCTGGAGGCTCCAGCGCGACCGGCCCGGATACCACCACGACCTTAGCTCCTCGTCGCGCGGCGGCTTCCGCCAGGGCATAACCCATTTTGCCGCTGGAACGGTTGCCCAGGAACCGCACTGGATCTAACGGTTCGCGCGTGGGGCCTGCGGTAATCAGGATGGTCTCACCCACTAAGTCGCGAACAACGCCTAAGGCTGCGAGCGTTGCGGCAACGATCTCTTGCGGCTCCGCCAATCTTCCCGGTCCCGTCATCCCGCAGGCGAGGTATCCGCTGCCTGGCTCCACAAATCGCACTCCACGCTCGCGCAGCGTTTGCAAGTTTTGCTGCGTCGCGGGATGTTCCCACATTTGGACATTCATCGCGGGGGCAATCACGACCGGCGCCGGCGTGGCAAGGTA
>JAFAUE010000183.1 GCA_019243475.1 Acidobacteriota bacterium
TGAAGACGATCATGGCGGGAATGGGCTACGCCGTGATGGGGACAGCGACAGGCCGTGGCGATCGACGCGCCGTCGAAGCCGCGCAAAATGCGATTGCGTCGCCGCTACTCGAAGCCGGTGCGATCGACGGCGCGCGCGGCATCCTAATCAACATCACCGGTTCCAGCTCGCTGAAGCTCGCGGAGGTGAACGAAGCTTCCACGATTATCCAGAATGCCGCCCACGAAGATGCCAACATCATCTTTGGAGCGGTGCTCGACGAGAAGATGAAAGACGACGTCAAGATCACCGTGATCGCCACAGGTTTCAAGAACGAGCATCCGCAGCGGCGCGAACGACCAACAGGCGTCACGGCTTCGGTGACATCTTCAAGATCCACGTACTCCCCAGCCTCGACTCCGGATTATGTAATGGCGTCAGCGACCAAGACAGCTTCTGTGCAGGTGAGAGAGCCGGCGGAGTGTTCCGAAGCTGTTTCCGAGCCGCTGGTGGGAGCGGTAGCCGCTCCGTCGGGGGCGATCGTGGCGCGAGCGGCAGCTCCGGTGCGCGAAGCCGTCTCGCTCGACGCGGTTCGTAACAGCATGCACAACATCGATGGCGACGACCTCGACGTGCCCGCCTTCATGCGCAAGCGGCTGGACGTCTAAGTTGCGCGTCAGGGCCGCTGCCCGGCGGCCCTTTTTCTTCCCAACGAAACTTAACCCTCGGAACTCCACCGACGCTGGGCGCATCCAACTTAAGCTGAGAAGTCCGGCAAACGTAAAGCCATCTCAAACACAATCTGGCTACCCAATTCGCCGGCTTCCTGCTAGCGGACTGTCTCAACAGGGTTCTTGAATGCGACGCAGAGCTACATTTTGGGCGTGCTGTGCAGCGGTTGCTGTTCTGGCCGGCAGCGGGCTGCTGCTCGAGACCTCCGGAAAAACGAGCGCTCCTGCTCCCGCTGCGCAAAAACCGGAACAACGCAGGTTGGTCATTCGAGCAGGCACTCTGTTCACGAAAGAAGGAGTTCCCATCAATTTGGCGGGCTTCGATGCGTCGATCCAATCGCAAAAAGTCCAGGCGAATAATGGCGACTCGGGCAAACAGATCGAGGATGTGACTGTCCGGTCTGGCACCGTCTTCATCCAAACCGCCGACTTGAGCAAATTGCTTGCCCCTCACGTGCCGCAAGACAAAATCAGCGACTTATCCGTTGAGACAAAAGACGGCCAACTCAAAATCTCGGGCAAAATGAAAAAGACGCTGCCGGTACATTTCGAGATTAAAGGTCCGGTGAGTATTACGCCCGATGGAAAGCTCGCGCTGCATGAGAAATCTATGAAAGTCGACAAGCTGCCGATGAAAGGCCTGGCAGATATGCTCGGCATGAATCCGGCAAATGTAGCCGGTAATAGCGCGCAAAAAGGGATTCAGGGAAAAAAAGACGAGCTTATCGTTGATCCTAATATGCTGTGGGGAATGCCAGTGCAGGGCAAAGTTTCCGCCGTGAAGGTGACCAACACTGGCCTGCTGCTCACCTACGGCGTGCCGCGCCATGGGGCACTTCGAGCCTCACGCTAACCTGACCCCTGCAGAAGGGTGGGCGTAAAACCGCCTGCATGAGGCGTGGCCACGGCCCACTGTCAAAGACCTGCACGGGAACGTTCGCTGAAAGTTCCGTGTTCGTTCCCTGCCCGCAGCTAGAAATCCTCGATTTTGGGCAGAAACTTATAACATCTGCTCATGTGAAAAAATCCCTCACAGATTCGCTGAAAAATTCCCTGCAATGGGAAGTAGCGCGAATTACGGTCGAAATTTTCGTCCCGCAGCTCTATTTTTTCGGCGTCGATTCCGGCAGCTGCTGCCCGTTGTAGAGAATCCTTGTCTCAGAACCAAATCGCTTGTAATCGGTGTACTTGATGATTACCCGAATCTGCACATCTTCATTTTTGAAGTGCAGTGTGTCGTCAGCGGACGTGTACGTGGGAAACCAATACACGTTGTCGATCTGCTCGCGGTAAGTGGTGAAGCGAGGGAACAGATTTTCTCCGCTGCCGCTGTGGATGTCCGGAACAGATTTGCCGTAGGTTTTGACGATCTGAAAGTCGCGATTGTCCACCCAAATCCGGCCTTCAAAGCGTCGATGATTTTTGTCCACATGCTTGGGCGAGACGTCGAAGACGTAGGTTTGCAATTCATCTTCGCGCTGCTGGCCAGCATAGTTGATGTTGTAGTCAGGAATTTCGTCGGTCGTGAGAACGAAGGGCATCACGTTCTGCAGATCGTTCGTGTCTTCCTTCGTCATCGAAATGCGTGTGAGCGTTGGCTCAGGAGCATAGGTGACAGTGATTGTTCGTTTGCCCTCGGGAGTGAAGTTCACGTCCCAATCCTGACGGTACTCTCCATCCACTGAGCCGCCTTCGACTGTCTGGATGATGTTTGACTGGTGGTACGTGTAGTGCTCGCGCGCTTCCTGGAACTGCTTCTCCTTCGCCGCGAACTTCGCAATGATCTGATCGACACTAATCCCGGACGGCTGCTGTTGAGTGAGAGCCCCTTCGCCGCGCTGCGCTTGCCCTACTGGGACAAGTGCGCCAAAAAGCACAAAGCAGAGCAGCGGAAGAGAATACCGACGGAAGGGCATAAACAATTAGACGGCTGAGTCCGCGGCGAAGACGCGCAAATCCAAGCATGATTCCAGAGTTGCTGCAGCAGGTGGAAGACGTGGCGAATCTACAAGCCCATTAGCAACCGGCTCACGCATCACGAAATGAGCCAAGAGGGTGTTAAAACCTACTCTGCTTGCTGACTCACATTGAGCAGCACGCCGATGCAGGCGAGCGTAATGAAGAGCGATGTGCCGCCATAGGAAATAAGCGGCAGCGGGATTCCCTTGGTGGGTAGGATTCCCAGAACGACGCTGATGTTAAAGAAAGCCTGAATGGCGATGGTACTGGTGATTCCCACAGCCAGGAATCTGCCAAAGAGGTCGGAAGTGCGAATTGCCGCTCTCATCCCTCGGTAGCAGAGTATTCCGAACAGAACGACCACGGCGATCGTTCCCAGCAGGCCAAGTTCTTCGGCGATAACGGCGAAGATGAAGTCGGTGTGCGGCTCCGGCAGATAGAAGAGCTTCTGCTTGCCTTCCATGAGTCCGAGTCCAGTGATTCCACCGGTGCCGACCGCGATCAGCGACTGAATCATGTGAAAACCGGCGCCCTGTGGATCGGCCCAGGGATCGAGGAAGGCGAGCATGCGCTGACGACGGAAGCCCACATGAAACAGCAAATAATAGAGCATGGGCAGACTGGCGACGACTGCGTAGCCCAGGTACTTCAGCTCCATTCCAGCGACATACAAAACCGACGCTGTCATGGCCATGCAGACCAACGCCGTCCCTAAGTCGGGCTGTTTCACGATCAGCAGGGAAAAGAGCAAACTCGGCAATGCGGCCGGCAGCAACGTGCGCCGCCAATCTTCAATCGCCTTCGTGCGCGTCTCGAGGAAATAGGCAAGAAAAAGGATCAGCGCTGGCTTCGCCAATTCCGATGGCTGAAACGAAAAACTGGCAAAGCGAATCCAGCGGTGCGTGTTATGCGAGCGATCGAGAAACAGAACGCCAACCAGCAGAATGACGGTGAGGCCGAGCAGAGTGAAAACGAACGCCGGATGCTTGAGCCGGCGGTAATCCATCCGCATAAGGACGACCATCGCCAGAATCCCGGCCACAGCCCACGCAATCTGGCGGACCACAAACGTGTAAGGTGAGCCATACCGGTCGCCGGCCATCACCGCAGAGGCGCTGAAGACCATGACCAATCCGAGGAGAACGAGAAGAAGGGTAGTGCCGAAGAGCCAGCGATCAACGCTGACGCGCTTTGCCATCAGCGTCGCTCCGGTCCTGCGACCGCGGGATTGGCCAGACGTTCGACCAGCGACCGAAAGGTGCGTCCCCGGTGCTCGTAATTCTCGAATTGATCGAAGCTCGAACAGGCAGGCGCCAGCAGGACGATGTCCCCGGCTTTGGCCAGATCGTGTGCACGCTCGACCGCGCTGTCCAGCGTGCGACAGGGTAGTACTTCGACCGCGGATTGCACATGCGCGCGAATCTTCTCCGCCGCGGCGCCAATGGTGTACACGCGTTTTACCCGCTGCCGCAGGAGGGAATTCATCAGCGTGTAGTCGCTGTCCTTGTCTTTGCCGCCGAGAATCAAGTGGATGTTGCCGGGGAACGACTCGATCGCTTTGATGGTTGCGTCGACGTTCGTAGCTTTAGAGTCGTTGTAGTACTCCACGCCGCCAAGCGTTGCCACATGCTGTAAGCGGTGCTCTACCGCTTTAAACTTGCGTACGGCGTTGCGAATGCTGACTGCATCGCACCCGCAGAGACGGCCCACGGCAACCGCGGCCAACACATTTTCCAGATTGTGAGCGCCCTTGAGCGTGATCTCCGACACAGGCATGACATCTTCGTCATTCCCGTTCTGACGCCAGTAGATTTGCCCATCGCGAACAAATGCACCCTGACGGTTGCCGGTAAGCGGCTGCTTACGCGTGAACCACACCAGGCGAGACTTCACTCGCGATTCAAGGCCCAAGCTGCCGGCATCGTCGACGTTCAGTACGGCATAGTCGGCGTTGTCTTGGTTCTCAAATATCCGCGCCTTCGCTGCGGTGTACGCCTCGAGACTGCCGTGCCGATCCAGATGGTCCGGTGTAATGTTCAGCACAACGGCAATATGGGGATGGAAGGTTTCAATCGTCTCGAGCTGAAAGCTCGAAACCTCGATCACATTGATCGTATCGGCGGTTGAATCGTCCACCAGCAGGATTACCGGCGTGCCGATGTTTCCTCCCACAAGCGTCCGTTGGCTGGAGCTCGCGATCAAATCTCCACATAGAGTCGTGGTCGTCGTTTTTCCGTTCGACCCGGTAATCGCGACTATCTTGCCCTGCAGGAAATGTGCCGCGAGTTCAATTTCGCCGATGACGGGAATCCCTTGAGCACGGGCCTTTACCAACTGAGGCAGATCGGAGGGAACTCCTGGACTTACTACGATCAGGTCTTGATCGCGAAACGTCCGTTCGCCGTGGCCGCCAGTCTCGACTGCAATTCCCCGATCCAGCAAAGCGGGAATCTGACTCTTCAGCTCATCCCGGCTGCGGGTGTCGGATACGGTAACGCGAGCGCCGCGCAGGGCAAGAAATTGCGCGGAGGCAACTCCGGACTTTCCCAGTCCGACTACCAGGACGCGTTTGCCTTTTACATCCATTCCATCCGCCATTCTGCCACGAGTTCCTGTGGACATCAGCGCAGTTTCAATGTGGTCAGAGCAAAAAGTGCAAACACCAACGCCGCGATCCAGAAGCGAACGATCACCTTCGACTCCGACCATCCTAGTAACTCAAAGTGATGGTGCAGAGGCGCCATCTTGAAGATGCGTTTTTTCCGCATTTTGTATGAGCCGACCTGGAGCATCACAGACAGCGCTTCGAGCACGAAAATTCCGCCGATAAACGGCAGCAGCAGCTCCTGCTTGATGATGACGGCAACCGTCCCAATCGCGCCTCCCAGGCCGAGGGAGCCTACGTCGCCCATGAAGATTTCCGCGGGATGAGCGTTGTACCAGAGGAAGCCAATGCTCGATCCCACCATAGCTCCGCAGAAGACTGTGAGTTCCGCTACCTGCGGCATCTTCTGCAATTCCAGATACTCGGCGAAGCGCGCGTGGCCGCTTACATAAGTCAGCACTGTAAGCGCGGCGGCTGCGATGATGGTGCAGCCGATGGCAAGACCGTCCAAGCCATCGGTCAGATTTACGGCGTTACTGGATCCCACAATCACAAGAGCCACAAAAGCGATAAACGGGAGGAAAGCCACGATCCACAAATGCGGAATGCGGAGAAGCGCTTCAAAGGCGAGGTCCGGACGGTATCGCTTGGCAAATGGGACCATCAGATGGGTGGAATACTGTCCCACGGCCTGCATCGTGACCAGCACCACTGCGATCACAATGCTGGCGGAAATCTGCAAGCCCAGCTTTGCCCGGCCGGTAAGACCGAGGTTGCGATGATGAACGATCTTCAGGTAGTCGTCCGCAAACCCGATGCCTGCAAACGCGATGGTGGAAATCATCGTGATCCACACAAACGGATTGGTCAGGTCTGCCCATAACAACGTTGGAACAATGATGGCAACAACGATCAGCACTCCGCCCATCGTCGGCGTTCCGGCCTTTTTCTGGTGTGCAGCCGGACCTTCTTCGCGGATGTACTGGCCGATTTGGAACTCGCGTAACTGGCGAATGATCGCCGGGCCCACGATCATGCCCATAAACATTGCGGTGAGGCTGGCAAAGGCGGTGCGGAAGGTGATGTAGCCGAAGATGCGGAAAGGAGGAAAAAAAGAGTGCAGCTTCTGGAACAACAGCCAATAAAGCAATCTTCCTCTCCTAGACCAACTGCTTCTTCGTTTCGCGTTTTTGCTGCAGGCGATCCAAGGCCCGCTCCAGCTTCACGCCGCGGGAAGCTTTCAACAGCACCACGTCGCCTGGGCGCAGATTCTCAGCGAGCCAGTCGCCGGCGTCTTCCGGCTGCGCAACGAACATCGCCGACACCCCGCCTGCGGCCGCACCCTCCACTATAAAGCTGGCATTGCCGCGCACTCCGACCAGAATGTCGATCTTGCGTTGAGCAATCTGGTTCCCGCTCTGGCGGTGCAGCTCTGCGGCCGTCGGCCCGAGTTCCAGCATTTCACCAACCACGGCGATGCGGCGTTTGGCCGGAAATTTCGCCAACACGTCGGCCATGGCCTCGAGCGCTTTGGGATTTGAGTTGTAGCAGTCGTTGATAATGGTCGCGCCGTCGAACTCCAGTATCTGGCCGCGTTTGTCCGGCGGCCGTAGAGACTTAAGAGAAGCGCCCGCTTCCGACGGTATGATTCCCATTTCCAGCCCGACGGCGACACCTGCCAGAGCGTTCATGACGTTGTGACGTCCCAGGAGCGGCAACTCAACTGGGATCTTCACGCCGCCGGCTATAAGTTGGAACTTCGATCCATTTGCTCCTGCGTCCTTGATGGCTTGGGCGCAGACATCACCTGGACGATCAATCGAGAACAGAACGACTTTGCCGTGAAAGTCACGTCCAAACTGGGAAACGTATTGGTCGTCGCCGTTGAGGAATGCCACTCCACCAGCAGGAAGCGCAGCAACCAGTTCGTACTTAGCGCGGGCCACGCCCGAGATGCCATCGGGAAAATTCTCCGTATGCACGGGGGCCACGGAGGTTACGACGCCCCAATCCGGCTTGGCGATCTCGCATAGAGCTGCTATTTCACCGGCATGCGACATTCCCATTTCGATCACTGCCACGTCATGCTCGGCCTCAAGCTTCAAGAGCTGCAATGGCAAACCGAAATGGTTGTTCAGATTGCCCAGCGACTTCAACACGCGAAAACGTGTTGCCAGTACATGAGCAACGATGTCTTTCGTCGTGGTTTTTCCCGCAGAGCCAGTCACCCCGATCAGGCGTTTGCCCCACAGCCGGCGAACCGCTGCCCCAAGCCGCTGCAAAGCTGCCGTCGTGTCCTCGACGACGAGGACTTCGGGTTGGGCGGCAAAGTGGGCGGCGTAGTCCGACGCAATCACAGCCGCTCCCGCTCCGGCCTTCAGTGCTGCATCCACAAAGTCGTGTCCATCGAGCCGCTCGCCTTTGATGGCGAAGAACAGGTCACCCGGCTGGACCGTGCGCGAGTCGATGGAGTACCCGGACGCCACCACCTCGCCATTAAATCTGCCGGAGGCCCCAACGAACTCAGCTATTCGCCACAAGGGCAACTTCATGCGACTGGCACTCCTTCGGATCTGCGCTCCCTGTATCCGAGATGGTACAGAGCGTCGCCGGCAACCTGCACATCGTCAAAAGGGAATGTCCCTTCGCGCGTGATTTGATACTTCTCGTGACCTTTTCCAGCGAGCAGAACTATGTCACCGGGGCGAGCTTCGGAAATGGCCGTGGCTATCGCCTTTCGCCGGTCCGCTTCCACCGTGTAGCGCGTTCCCGTCTGCTGCAGCCCGGGCAAGGCGTCGGAAATGATGGCTTGGGGATCTTCGCTGCGAGGATTGTCTGAGGTAAGCACGACGAAGTCGCTGCCTTCCCCCGCCGCTTTTCCCATAAGCGGCCGCTTGCTGCGATCGCGGTCGCCGCCGCAGCCGAACAGAGTAATGATTCTTCCTTTGGACGTCTGCTGTGAGAGCAGTTGTCGCGCAATTCTCGTCAGGTTCCGCAGCGCGTCGTCGGTGTGCGCGTAATCCACTACGACGATGAAAGGCTGGCCGCAATCGATCTGCTCAAATCTGCCCGGCACTCTGCGAAAGCCTGAGATTGCCCGTGCAATTTGCTCGACTGAACATTCGCGGGAGTAAGCCGCACCCGCCGCCGCCAGCACGTTATAGACGTTGATCTCCCCGATTAGCCGGGATTCGCAGTCAATAGCTTCCTTCCCAATGCGCAGAGCAAATCGCGTCCCGCTGGGAAGGTACTGGATCTTCTCCGCAGTAACGTCGCCGCCCCGATGCAGACCGAACGTCAAAACCTTCGATCCGCTGCTGCCGGCCGTTCTGCAAAACATCTCTCCCTCGGGATCGTCGCCGTTGATCAGCGCCACGCGCGGAGCGCTTCCACCGTTCGGTTGAAAGAGTTTTAATTTGGAGCTTCGATAGGCCTGCATTGTCTGGTGATAGTCGAGATGATCGCGGGTGAGATTGGTAAAGACAGCAACGTCATAGCTCAGACCGTACACTCGCCCTTGTTCCAGCGCGTGCGACGATACCTCCATCACCGCTTCGCTCGCGCCTGCCCGCACTGCCTCGGCAAAGGTTTCGTTCAGTTCCAATGACTCAGGGGTAGTGTGTGGGGCAGGCACCACTCTTCTGGCGACGTGATATTGAATTGTTCCGATCATCGCCACCGAGCGCCCCGCCTGCTGGAGAATGTGTTCGGTTAGGAATGTGGTCGTTGTTTTGCCATTCGTGCCGGTAATGCCCGTTAGCTTGAGCTTTTCCGCAGGCCGTCCAAAAAAATTGGCGCTTATTCCCGCCAATGCTTGCCGCCCGTGCTCCACGCGGGCCTGTGCGACATTCGGGGGAATAGAAACGTTCGGTGAATCACAGACAATGGCTGCCGCCCCAGCCCGGAGCGCGGCCTCGATAAAGCGATTGCCGTCGCTGCTTTCTCCCTTCATGGCCACGAACAGCCATCCATGACGCACCCGGCGCGAGTCGTAGGCAACGCCGGAAATCTCCCCATCGCCCGAAATCGGACTGGCCTCGACTCCCGCCATGAGTTCCGTGAACTTCATTGAGCCGATTATAGGTTGCAGGTGAATGCGTGCTGCCGCAGGAGCGGTAAGGGAGGTACGAAGGCGCCAGTTCATTGCTGCA
>JAFAUE010000167.1 GCA_019243475.1 Acidobacteriota bacterium
GAAGTTACGATGTCCGCCGCTCCAATCACCGACTGCACAACCGCATTCAATCCGTCAGGAGTATTGAAGGTGGGCGCGACGTTGATTACGTTCTGCACGTCGTCACCTGTGCTGCAGCCGGCGCCCGTGAAATTGGCCGGCTTGGCGATTGCCGAAGCAATCGATGCTGCCGCCTTATTCGCCGTGTCGGTCGGGCTTGCATCACCAGGCGCCGCTACGTCCGTGGTAGTGCCGATCGCCGGCACGTTAAGGCCCTGGTGTCCGGGATCGGCGCAACCATCGTTTCCGTTAATGCCAAAGTTATTGGAGTGCGGCGTGCCGAAGTTCGGATTCGGGCCGACCATTGTCAACGCGGCCGGGACCGGCGGCACCATGATGCGCGCGATCTCGTATTGCAGCATGCGCCGCGCCTTTGTGGGACTGATGGCCAGCGTTGTCAGCGTGTAAACCGGTTGTCCGTTCGCGCTGTTGCAACTTGGAGCTACGACAGTTGCGGGTGGAGGCGTAGGAGTGAACACTCCCGAGCATGCGCCGCCACTACCGCTTCCGCCACCGGTGGTTCCGCCGGTACTGCTGCCCGAAGCACTTGTTCCTGTGCTGGAAGTTCCTGTGCTGGAAGTTCCTGTGCTGGACGTTCCTGTGCTGGACGTTCCGGTCGAGGATGTCCCAGTACTTGACGTTCCAGTCGTTGAAGTTCCGACGCTGGCCGTGCCGGTAACGGACGTGCCTGTAGTTCCCACGCTGGCTGTTCCGCTAACGGATGTGCCCGTGGTGGACGTTCCGACGCTGGCTGTGCCAGTTGTCGACGTGCCTGTGCTGGAGGTTCCCGTACTCGATGTTCCTGTGCTCGATGTTCCTGTGCTCGTAGTTCCCGTGCCAGAAGTTCCTGTGCTCGACGTGCCGGTACTTGACGTTCCGGTGCTGGACGTTCCCGTAGTGGAAGTACCGCTGGTTGTAGTGGAGCTATGGCCCGAGTTGCCGTGTCCGCTGGTCGTAGCAAAGAACATACCAGCTGCGAGCTGCTCGGTCGGTCTTACTCCACCCATGCCGCCCGGCGCGTCGCGCAATGGCAGGGCGTCGGACAGTACGAACTCGCGATTGCCGTCGTAGCAGACCTGGTCCGCCACTGCGTCGGGGCCGGCTTGCGGATTGCAAATTCCAAATCCGAGAACGCACCACGGATTCGTGCTCTCTTGCAATTTCAAATTGATGCGCGTCCAGGCGTACGAGATCGCGCCGCCGTTGTTAGGAACCGCCTCAGCTTGCTTGATCGTCGCCCAGCCGCCGACAAGAGGAAGGCTGTTGGCATTATGCGGGCACTTGATGTTGTAACTGCCAGGACTGTTCGGAACCAACACGTTGTTGTTAATCTCGTGACAAAGCTCGTCGTCGAAGTAGAGTGCGCTGTTCACGTTCGTGGGATCAATGCCGTTGCCGTTGACGATGTAAATGGCGCTCTTCGCCTGTCCTAGCGGGTTCAGCTTGGGCGTGGGCGGAGTGGTCGAATCGTCATAGAGCAGGTCCTCAATGCCCATTGCCGCTGGATTGGTCGCGTCGGTGCTCTTGTAACGCATGCGGTCACGCGCTTCTTCCAGTCCTGAACGAGCCGCAAAGAAGGCCAGATGGTTTTGGCGAAAACTGCTGTTCACCGACAACTCGCTGTTGCTGGAGAAGATCATTCCCAAGCCGACAGCGGTAATCAGTACCAGGGCGAACAGCGCGACGAGCAGCGCAATTCCGCGTTCCGAGTTTTTGTTGTTTTTCCAACGCTTCAACATTGCTTAATTCTCCAATTCCGCAACGGACGCGAGGGAGCTAACGACCTGCATACCTGTCTGCGGGTCCCGTGTCTTGCTACGTACATTGAGATTGACTTTTATGGCGTCGATCGACTGCACGACGTTAAAGTTGTTTTGATAATCCACACCGGCGCCGACGTTCACGGCAGCCCCACTGGCGTCGAAGTAAGTAAAGATTCCCTGGACCATGTTGGTCGGGTCGATAATGTTCTGCACTTCGGTGTAGTACTGCGGCGGCGACTGTCCCTGAATGGGATCGCCGCTGATCTTCAACACTGCGCTGCGCCGCAGGCAGGGGCAATTCGGATCGGGCGGAACGTTCGGGTCCACCTGATAGTACTGATACAGAACGCTGTACACATTGCCATCGCCGTAGATATCGCCTTCAAGACGCAGTGACGTCGGTGTCGCCGCAACAATTCCTACAGAAATGCTGTTCGTGCATCTCGGATCCGATGTCGCCCGCGGAGTGCAGGCAGTATTGGGCGAGTTGGCATACATCAGCGAATGCGGATATCCGGTCATGTGGACGTCGCGCACAAACAGGTCAATAAAATCGCGGTTCTGCTGCACCAGGTCAACGCCCATGGCTTCGCGCTTGCTCGTCTTCGTGACCCGGTCGATCTGCGAAAACACTGCGCCCATCACGATCACGAGGATGAGAACCGTCATCGCGACTTCGATCAAGCTGGTGCCGGCCTGGCGCGATTTGTTCCTATGTCTCGCCATTGTTAGTTCCCCCGCAATGCGCGCAAGGTGATTGGAATCGAGAAGTACTTGGTTTGCGAAAGACCGTTTCCTTGCTCGGTGACGTTCTTCGCGGCTACCAGGACCAGCTGCGTGTTCTGCGTTGGGCCCTGACTCACGTTCCAGCGCACGTCATAAACCTGATCTACACCGAGGTATCCGGCGCCTCCCTGAGCGCAAAGCGTGTACGTCATCTGATAGCCGCCTGCGGCAGCCTGCGTGAAATCGATCACCTGCGTTCCAGTGCCAATTCCTGCAATGTTTGTGGTTGCAGCTCCGCCGATGGCCGTGCTGATTGCGTGCACGTTGCCCTTACAGTCCGTCATGTCGGTAGGCAGCGGATTGCTCTCGGAGATCACCAGAATGCGGTCCATGGTGCTCTGCGCCAGCGCGACCGCGCCGGTATCCATACGGGAGTTGGCATTGCTGGCGATGGCGACCGCAATGATGGCTGCGCCGCCCAACATGCCCACCGTCAGGATGATCATCGCGACCAGCAGCTCAATCAGAGTGAAGCCCTGTTGAGCGCGGCGTCTGCGGCTTTTCATGTGTCGTGCTCCTTTGCTCAGTGCCATGTGCCTGCGCCCGCTCCAGTCGCCTGGAAATACCAAACCTTGATTCGTCCCGCCGGCGTGACGGTGACCGCCGAATAGAGCGTTCCGTTGCTGGCCGTGGGATAAGCAAAATACGTGATCCACGCCACCGGGGCCGTGGTTTGCAGCGGCGGCGGACCGGTGCCCACAACGTTGACCGTCGTCGTGTTGGTACACGCCTTCGTGGCTGCTGCTGCAGCGTTCGCTGCCGACACCTGGCAGGGCAGTCCGCGCTCGTTGAATGACAATCCCGCTACCTGGGTTGGGGTTCCGCACGCTTGCGCGTGTACGCAATCCCAGGTGGCCGGTGTTGTGTCAACATTCAAAGGCGTTGCGCCCAGCAGGTTCGCATTGGTAAAGCCTGCGACGACGATATTCGGCAAGCCGTTTGCAGGATCGGGAATCGTAATCGGCGCAGGAATTTCGACCTGCGGATCGCCGGGTACGCGATTTCTGTTGCCGGCAATGTCGAGATAAAAAATCGACGCGCTCGCGTTTCCCTGATCCAGAAGAATCTGATACCACTGCCCGTCCTGCTCGGCGCGGTAACGGCACTCCTGCAGGAAAGTAGCCAGCGCATTGGACGAGCTCTGCAGCCGCTGCTGCTCGATCATGCCCAAAAGCTTCGGCGCGGTGATCGCGGCAAGCACCATCATGATGCCGAGCGCTACCACCAGCTCGATCATCGAAAAACCGCGGTCGCACTTCCGCGAAAACGCGGCAAAGCGCGCAGAACGGCGGGATTCAGTCTCTTTTTGGGACGATGTGGGCAGCATTCTGATTTTGTAATCTCTCAACGCCCTCTCGTTGAAAATATTGGGGTATCTAACGATAGGGAATATGGGGGGCCCGCTCAACGTTACGGAAGTAAGGAGCTGGTATTGAGCTTAAGTTTCGAGGAGTTCTGAGCGATGCACGGACTGGCAACTGCACGTTCTAAACGGCAAACTGCCACCGGAAGGTGGTGTTACTTTCGTGCATTCCTATACAGAGATATAGGAAAGAAGATAGCGCGACCTGGGCTAGCATGGCAGCGATAGATAAGAAGTCATGCCTTCGCTCGCATCCCCAACGCGTGCAACGGCGCCGGCTGGCGGCGCGCAGATCGAAGAATCGCGAGCACCCCGGCTCTCACCAGTCCGCGCATTCTTCTCATACCTGCGCAGCGCATATAGCCTCGATTTGCGCT
>JAFAUE010000230.1 GCA_019243475.1 Acidobacteriota bacterium
TGGTCCGGATCAGGGAAATAGCAGGGAATTATGGCCATTACAGGGCATCCCGCTTTTCGTCGATGACGTGGGCAGCCCTAAGCCGGCTGGGCGGTCCGAAACTGGCGCTCATGGCGAGCTTCAAAATCTCCACCGTGGCAATGTCCCCCGGCTTTCCGGGGGCTCAGGAGCTGTAATGCAGCAGGGAGAACACGTCGTATTCCTTTAGCCGATCCCGACCTTTGAGGAAGTCGAGTTCGACCACAAAGGCTAGGCCAGCGATCTGTCCGCCAAGCGATTTCGTGAGTTCAACTGTCGCAGCGCAGGTGCCGCCCGTAGCCAGCAGGTCATCGACGATGATTACGCGTTGTCCGGGACGAACGGCGTCCTTATGCATCTCCAGTGAGTCGCTGCCGTACTCGAGCTGGTAAGTGACCTTGGCCGTCTCTGCGGGAAGTTTTTTGGGTTTACGCACCGGAACGAATCCGGCGTTCAACCGATAGGCGAGCGCAGGGCCGAAGATAAAGCCGCGCGCCTCGATTCCCAACACCAGATCGATGTCCTTCTCCATGTAATGCGCAGACAAAGCATCGATGAGCGTTGCAAATCCAACCCTGTCTTTCAGAAGCGTGGTGATGTCGTAAAAGAGAATGCCTGGCTTAGGAAAATCCGGAACTTCCCGGATCAGTTTCTTCAGATGATCGCAGTTGATCGGACCAGGCTTTGAGGTCGAGCTTGCCGGCGAAGGGCTCACTACCACGCTCCTTTGATGCTGAATGATGTTTCGTTCACTTCTTCCGGTTCGGCAATTTCCACGACTTCATCCACCCTTGCCGCCCGCGGCCCGCGTTCGAGGGCTTTCCGCAAACGGGAAAGCTGATCCTCATTGCCCGTTGCCAGCACTTCCACAGTACCCGCATCCGTGTTCCTCACCCAGCCGGCAACGCCAAGTGCCGAAGCTTCATGTTCTACAAACCAGCGAAAGCCCACACCCTGCACGCGGCCGGAGACGATGTAACGGCGAGTCATGAATGGTTATCGCGCTTCAGCTATTGGTCTTTAGCCGCCGGTCGATGGTTGCTCAGGCCCGGGACAAATAGGCGCCCTCTGCAGTATCCACGCGGATCTTGTCGCCTTCATTGATAAATGGCGGTACCTGCACGACCAGACCAGTTTCCAGCTTGGCGGGTTTGGTCACGCTGCTGGCAGTGGCGCTCTTCAGGCCGGGTTCAGTTTCGACCACCGCGAGTTCGACCGTCTGCGGCAGCTCAATCCCTACCGGCTTACTATCGTAGAACTCGACCTTAATCTGCAGATTGGGAGTGAGATATTCAACAGCATCACCCAGCGTGTCGCGCTTGAGGTGAGTCTGCTCATAGGTCTCAGTATTCATGAAGTAGTAGTCGTCACCGTCGCTGTAAAGGTATTCCATATCGATTTCATCGACGACGATCCTCTCGATCGGATCGGGCGAGCGAAAGCGATGCTCAAACATTGCGCCGGTGCGCAGGTTACGCAGCTTGGCCTGGATAAACGCCCGCAGATTGCCCGGCGTGCGGTGCTCGACGCTGAATACAGAATGCAGGTCATTGTTGTGCTTGATGATCATGCCTGGGCGCAACTGTGTGGCTGGAATCGCCATGCAAAATGCTCTCCTCTTGGAAGCTGATGATGCGCTGCGCTCATTGAACCTCGAGGCGCGCTGGATGCTGCGGAATGGTGCAGCGAACTGTCTATTCTACAGGATGGAGTTGGGCGGACGCAGCCGGTCAGGATAAATCTCGCCAGTCTTGTCCTACGCCAATATCGACGACCAGCGGCACGCGGAAGGGATACACGTTTTGCATATGCTCGCGCACCAGCTCACGCATGCTGTCGACTTCTTTCTCCGGGACCTCGAAGACAAGCTCGTCGTGTACCTGGAGCGTCATTCGCGAGCGCAGCTTGCGGCGCCTGAGTTCATGGTCAATTTTGATCATCGCCAGCTTGATCACGTCTGCCGCCGTGCCTTGCAGCGGCGTATTCACGGCCGTGCGTTCCGCAAAGCCGCGCATATTGGCGTTTTTGCTGTTGATGTCGGGAATGGGACGAATGCGGCCAAACAGCGTGCGCACGCGCTGCTCACGGCGCGTCTGCTCCAGCGTGCGCTCGATGAACGCGCGCACCCCTTTGTAGCGCTCAAAGTACGTGTCGATGTATTTCTTGGCTTCTTTTTGCTCAATACCGAGCTGAGCAGCAAGCCCGAATGGTGAAATGCCATACACAATGCCGAAGTTCACCGCCTTAGCCCGGCTGCGATGTTCTGCAGTAATCAGCATTGGCGGCACACCAAAGACCTCGCTGGCCGTAAGCTGGTGAATGTCGTCTTCGCGGCGGTATGCCTCCACCAGCAGCAGGTCTTCGGAGAAATGCGCGAGCAGTCGAAGCTCAATTTGGGAATAGTCTGCCGAGAGAAGGACATGACCAGGCTCGGCAATGAACGCGGAACGGATTTCTCGCCCCAGCTCGGTGCGAATGGGAATGTTCTGCAGGTTAGGATTGGTCGATGAAAGACGACCGGTAGCCGTACCGACAGGGTTGAACGTCGTGTGCACACGCCCGGTGACACGGTCGATCAATGTCGGCAAGGAATCCACATAAGTGGATTTCAACTTTGATAGTTGCCGGTAATCGAGAACCTTCCTCGCGATTTCATGCTCGCCCGCCAGCTCTTCAAGGACATCCACCGCGGTAGAGATGGTCTTTCCTTTTCCGTATTTGACCGGCTTCGGAAGACTTAAGCGATTGAAGAGGACGTCGCCAAGCTGCTTCGGCGAATTCACATTGAATTCGGTCCCGGCGATCGCATGGATTTCACGCGCCCGAGCATCGCACTGCTTCTCCAGTTCGACCGACATGCCGGAGAGAGCGGCATTATCGATCTTCACCCCTGCCTGTTCCATTCGGCCGAGAACAGGCATCAGCGGCAGATCGATGGTGTCATACACGTTGATGAGTCCCAGCTCCGCCTCGACCTCTGCGCGCAGGGCTCGCGCGAGCCGCAGCGTCACATCCGCCGCTTCCGCTGAAGTTCCCGCAAGCTGCAAGTTGAAACGGCGCAGAGCAACTTCGGGAAGCGAGTGGCTGCTGTAGGTGGGATTCAGAAGATAGGAAAATAGAGTTACGTCGTCGCGAACTCCCGCAAGTTCTGAATCGGGAAATGACTGCTGCAGAAGACGCAGTGCCGATTTGGAGTCATGCACAGCCTTCGGCACTCCGGCGTCCGCCAGCGCTTTGTGAACTAGCTTGGAGAGCTCGCCGTTGGTGAGCCGCACGCTAAACGCCTGGTTGTCGCGAACGGAAAGGCCCAGGTCCACTGGATCGCAGCGAGCCTCAGTCATGGCGAGCAAAGGCAGCTCAGGTTCCTGGTCAGCCTCTTCCTCTTTGGCTCCGCGGTTGACGATCGGCGCGCAGACAGCGATCGCCAGTGTCCCCTTCTTTGCCGCCGCGAGGAGCTTCTCCAATTGCTGCTGAGTCTTCAGCTCACCGTATTCAACGGTGTCCGCATCCGTAGTGTGAACGAAGTCTTTCAGCAGTGTTGTGAATTCAAGCTCGTTGAACAGGGCGCGGCATCCTTCATAGTCCGGCTCCTGAGCGCGCATGGCGTCGATGTTCAGATGAACAGGAACATTGATGTCAATGGTTACGAGGTCTTTGCTGCGCAGCACCACATCGCGATTATTCAGCAGTGACTCGCGATAGGTTTTCCGTTCGACTTCTGCCGCGTGATCCAGGGCGTTCTCCACTGAACCAAAACGCTTGATGAGTTCGACCGAACCCTTATCTCCGATTCCCGGCGCGCCGGGGATGTTGTCGATGGAATCGCCGCGCAGCGCCATCACGTCGATCACCTGATCCGGCGTGACACCAAGGATCTCTTCGACTTTTGCGGCATCGCAAATCAAGTTGTCTTTGGTCGGGTTCAGCACGCAGATGCCGTTGCCAACAAGCTGAAACATGTCCTTATCGCTGGAAACCACATACACAGGATGCCCCGCGGCAACGGCCTTATGCGCGAGCGTGCCGATCACGTCGTCGGCTTCAAAACCCGGCTGCTCCAGAATAGGAATTCGATATACCTCGAGAGCGCGTCTTATGTACGGAAGCTGCTGAGCCAGATCGTGCGGCATCTCAGTGCGATTGGCTTTATATCCTCCATAGGCGACTTCCTGAAACGTCTGGGTTTTGATGTCGAACTTCTTCACCGAGGAAATGGCCTTCGCTTGCTGATCGCGAAAAGTCGGGGCGCTGACGTCGAAAACCGCGGCCAGGTATTGTGGATTGAAGTCCGCGCGCAGCTTGTTAAGCATGTTCACGAACACGAATGTCGCGGCAGTAGGAACTCCCGTGCGCGTGGACATCGGCCGCTGGCGCTGCATGGCGTGATAGGCGCGAAAAATGAACGACATCGCGTCGATCAGGAAAATGTGCGGCCGGACTTCAGTTTGCGGTTTGGCAGACAAGCTAAGAAAAGTCTAGCAGGGCGGCAACTGACGATTGTCGGGGCACAACGTCACTCACGGTTGCTGTTTCGCACCAGTTGCTGAGAGCGCTTCCCTCAGAGTGGAGAGACTGGCAGCGTCGGGAGACTTGCCGTGCACCCGCGCGCGAGCAACTCCGGCGGAATCCACCAGCACGATGTAGGCGTCGTTGGCAGCAGAGAATCCTGCAAAGCTCTTCCACTCATTTTCCCCCTGGTACACCAGGAGGAAATTTCTGTCTTCGTCTTTCGGAATGCCACCACGTATGCCATGACGTATCATGCCACGCGCGAGCCTTGGAGCATCCTGCAGAACAGCGACGGCATAAATGCTGACGTTCATCCCCTCAACTTGCTTCTTGAGTGCTGGCGTCCATCGCCTGCTTGAATCGCCGCCCTCCCGGCTGAACCCAATGTTGAAGATCGCCGGATGTCCCAGCACGGCCTCTGGAAGGCTGATCTTGTGGTCGTCTGCGAGTGTATCCAACTGCGCGCGAGGAATCGCTTGCGCGTGCATGAGCGCCGGACACAGAACTGCCACAAGCAATGCAAGACTTGTTCTTAAAGACATTCCCGGCGGCACTCAGCGCTGCCCGTACTGGGTGGTGTAGTGCAGCTTAATCGTGCCGCAAGTTCCCTGCTGATCGGAGTACACGACACACGAGTCGAAAGGACGAGAGTACACGTGCAGGCTTACGGCCCTCTGCTTCAATTCTGCGGGGTTATAGACCTTGTGCACCGGTTCTGCTGGATCAACGGCAACTGGATTAGAGGGGTTAATTTCCACGATGTCAGTGGGCTCAATGTTGCATTTTCCCTGAGCCTCGTCCTGCCATAGGACGCGGTAGTTCTGCACCTTGAGGACGCCAATCGGAGCTGCCATCCAGCAGTTCTGATCGCGATGATTATGGATAGAACTTCCCTGGCCCACTTCCCAGCAGATGGCGATCAGTTCGTAAATTGCGCTCTTGTCGATCAGATTTCGTGTGTAATGCTGGCGGTCCCAAAGCAAATATGGACTGAGACTGGCAGGCTCGACCGGGTGCTGCCGCAGGAAACGCTGAATTTCGTCAATTCCGGCAAAGCTGGTCACCGGCAACTTACGCAGTTCAGAAACAAAATCCTGGATCGAGACGAGGGCGCCAATGGAACTTCCTGCAACGCTCATATCGAAGGCTATATTATCGCCTTTTCGACCCAGGGCGCGAATGAGCGAGACAACTTGCATCTCACCCCTGTGCCATTGAATCGCCGATGATCGCGGTTATCTCTGACCTCCATTTTGAAGAAGAAGCGTCCGACGTAATCCGTGCGGACGGAAAAGAAATCATTTTTCGCCGCAATCAGGACGCGAAGGCGTACCGAAGTTTCATCGCGCACATGGCAGACGAGGCACAGCGCCGCGAAGCCAAGCAATTTGAGCTTCTGATCGCCGGCGATCTGTTCGACTTCAGCCGGACGACTCTATGGTTCCAGGACGAGCTGCGTCCATATGTCCCTCTGGAGGAAGTGTCTCCCGAGCTGGAAGGGAAGCTGCTTCGCATGCTCGATGCCATTGCGGCGGAGCCTGCAGTAGCCCAAACCCTCGAACTCTTTCGCAACCTCTCTCGAGGAAAGTACCAGGCGTATGACCGAAAATCTCGGACCTGGTCGGAGCAGGACTTTCCCTGTTCGACAAAAATTACCTGTCTCTCCGGCAATCACGATCGCCTCACAAACGCGACTCCGCAGATTCGGGCCCGCATTTGGGAGTTGATTGGCGGCAAAGGCGACAAAAAATTCCCCCATTACTCGCTGTTTGAAGATCCTGACGTGCTCGTGCGGCATGGGCATGAGTATGACAACAACAACTTTGCCCTGGATCTCCCGCAGAACAAAGCAATTCCCTTGGAGGTGGATGAAGCCGGCTACTCGCAACCGAACTTTGGCGACTTTATAACCATCGACATCGCTGTGCGGCTTCCGTTCTTGTTTCGACGAAAGTACGGCGATGAACAAATCGTGAAGGATTCCGTTTTATCCGCTTTGTATCTGCGTTTGCTGCAATTCGACGATGTACGTCCCCAGTCTGCGCTGCTGGACTACATGCTCGATTCGTCCAGCGGAAATTTTTCCGCAGAAGAAGCCTGGGAGAAGCTGGTTCCAGTGATTCAGGAGCTGCTGGCGGAAATCCACGACAACAAATTCTTTCGCTATTGGCTGGAGCGCCGCGCCAAGCCCTGGGCCCCCGCCGAACTCGAGGTCGCCCGCGGATTGCTTAGTCTTGGGGGCTTTCGCAACCGTCCGGCGCGCGAAGCCGCGCGCAAGATCGCTCACTTCATGATGGGTGGAGAGCCCGATCAGCCGGAGCTGTCCGCTATGCGCGAGGAGTTGATCCAGAAAAACAAAGTGCGCCTGGTCTTAGCCGGTCACACGCACTCGCCCGAAGTTTGCATGATCAAAAGCGACGAATCGGGCGATCGTTTTTACATCAACACCGGCACCTGGCGCGATGTGATTCCCTCGACCCCGGATCGCCGAACCTTCGGCCGCCTGCGCGCACTTACCTATGTGACGCTGTATTCCAAATCGGAAGAGGATAATTCCTGCAATTCCTTCGACTATTGGACCGGATTCACGAAAGAGTGGTAGCAGGCTTCAGGGCGCACGCAGCGTGTTTGCCTGGGCATTGATTTCGGCCACAAAGGCCGCGTCCTTCAAGGAGTGTAGGTTGATTTCTACGTTCGCCAATCCACCCTCGATCGCCGTCCTGGCAAGCGAGGATGCGACGGCAAGATCCGACCACATGTTCTTGCTCGTGATCGGCTTCAGCGACTCAACCAGCCGTTGCACCTCATGCCCTTTCTGGGCGATTCCAAGCGGAACACGAGTGGCATTCTTTAGTGCATCGGAGATCAGCCGTTCGCCCATTTCGGGCGCGCTGCCTTTCGCGTCTTTATAGGCTTTCATTACTTCCGCGTACGAAGCGGCATCCAGATCGATGCTGCTCTTGAGCTCTTCCCGAAGCCGGTTCAATTTGCCGATTGCCTCACCAAGTTCGCGCTCATACTGCTGGTAAGCCTTCTTGCCGCGCGACATGCCTGCCACCATGACCGCCAGAGCCGCCGCCATTGCTCCGGCAGCGGCCGACGCGCTCCCACCGCCCGGCGTCGCCGTGGGTGCGGCCAATTGCTCGACAAACGGCTCGACGCCCGCACGGATGCCGCCGACGGATGCCTTGCCGCCCATGACCGCCGCAAGCCGGTTTTCCAGAATCAACGACGAATCGAAATTTTCCACCTGAAGGAACCACTCCGCGGCCTGCTCCAGTGCCTTTTTGGGAATGAGTCCCACAATCTCGCTCGATACCGGCATTACTCCATAGCGGGCAGCTTCACGCTTTACAAACTCAAAGACTCGAGCAATCGGAGTCTGCTCGAAGTCGGTAAGATTCATCGACACTTGGGCCATGCCGCGCACCAGCACGCCCATGCCTTTGACGTATCGCAATCCGCCCGAGGAAAAACGCACCGCTTTGCCGACCTTTTTGGCAATCTCAACATCGCTGGTGTTGAGGTACACGTTGTACGCGATCAGCGGCTTGCGCGCTCCAACAACGGTTGCGCCCGCCGTGGCATGCAGAGAAGCATTGCCGAAATCCGGACGGCGATTTGCGTCGGAAACAACCGCTGAGCGCAGTCCTTCAAATTGCCCTTGGCGAATGTTCTCAAGGTTCTGTCTCTCCAGCTTGGTTGCCGCCGCCTCGTACAGATACACAGGAACTTGATATCGCTTCCAAATCTCGGTTCCAACATGGCGCGCGATGGAGACGCAATCATCCAACGTGACGCCTTCAATGGGAATGAATGGAATCACGTCTGCAGCGCCAATGCGCGGGTGAGCACCTTGATGTTTGGTCAGGTCAATCAGCTTGGCCGCTTCGCCGACTCCGCGAATCGCCGCTTCAGCAATCGCGTCGGCGTCACCGACCAGAGTAATGACACAGCGGTTGTGGTCGGCGTCCATCTCTTTGTCGAGCAGGTACACGCCGTCCACTTTCATAGCGGCGATGATGGCCTCGACTTTGGCGGCGTCGCGACCTTCGGAAAAATTGGGAACACATTCGATGAGGGACATAAGTTATTGGGAACAGGCAACAGGTTACAGGGAACAGAGAAAACCTGATAGCGGATTGGCAATGCCGTCGGGTCGGGCCATCGCTGCAACCGGCAGCCAGGCCAACTATCCTCAGAAGGCTTCTTTGTTGACCACGTAGGGCATTTTTGAAATATCGCCGCCGTAGTTCTTTTCTAAGACATCGATCAATCCCTGCACGCAGCGTCCTGCCATTCCCAGCCCCGGATCAGGAGAGAGTCGAGTTTGCACTGCACCGCTGGCGAAGTGATGGAAAAGCCGGCAGCGATCCTCGATCTCAGGATCGCGAAGAGGGGAACTTGCGGGAAGAGGCTCCTTCTCGAACACGTCCAAGGCCGCACCTGCAATCCAACGCTGTTTCACAGCTTTTGCCAGAGCGATTTCATCGACCACCGGGCCGCGCGACGTATTGATGAGGTACGCGCTTGGCTTCATCATGCGCAGCGTTTTTTCGTTGAAAAGATGCAGCGTAGGATTCTCTGATTCGCCGGGACGGAGCAGCGGAACGTGGACGCTGACGAAGTCCGCCTCGCGCAGCGCAGCTTCGAAAGACACATACTTGATGGTGGTTTGCTGCCTCTGAATTCCAAGCTGGTGCCGCATATCCATCAGCTTCTGAATGCTGCCGATGTACTTGTGGTTTTCATAGGCCGGGTCGTAGCAAAGGATGTTCATGTCCATTGCCACACACTTTTTGATCATCGCGAGCCCGATGCGGCCTGTCCCAATGATGGCGACTGTTTTACCGGTGACTTCGTCGCCCAAAAAAGGAAGGAACGGATGCCATGCGCCCCAACGATGTTCCCTGACGAGCTTCTCGCTGGACCAGAGCTTCCGCGCTACCGCTCCCATCATGAAGAACGCAAACTCGGCGGTCGCTTCGGTGAGCACGTCGGCGGTGTGAGTGAATGGAATTTTGTAGCGGTTGGCATCGGCGCGATTGATGTTGTCGAAACCTACGGCGATCTGGGCCACGACTTTGAGTTTGCCTTTGCCGGCTTCGAATATTTCGCCATCGATTGCATCACGTAAGGTCGTGATCAGCCCATCGATTCCCGACGCGACCTTTTCTATGATGAGAGCCTTCGGAGGAGGATCCGACTGCGGATAGACTTCGACCTGGTAGCCGCTCTCGCGCAGCCGATTCAGCGCCGGGTCGCCGATGTCACAGGTTGCGAATACGCGAAATGGCATGGCAATGAGGGGCCGAGTCAACGTTCAAATGCGTCTTCCGCTGTACTTACTCAAAGGTCCATCTACAGGTTCTTGTGCGCCCACTGGCTGATTCTGATCAGTGCCTTCTCAATATTCTCAATTGAGTTGGCGATGCTGAAACGAATGAAGCCTTCCCCGTAGCTGCCGAACGATGTCCCCGAGAGGCACGCCACTCCGGCCTGTTCCAGCAAAGCATCTGCCAGCTTCTTCGAACTCCAGCCGGTCCCCTCAACGTTCGGAAACACGTAGAACGCGCCTTTGGGCTTGAGACAGCGAAATCCTTTGATGGCGTTCAGACCGTTGACCATCACCTCGCGGCGTCGACGAAACTCCGCAACCATCCGGTCCACAGAAGACTGGTCTCCAATAAGCGCTTCCACTCCCGCCATCTGCGTGAAACTTGCAGTGCATGAGTTGGAGTTCGTCATTAACCGCGAGACCTGTTGCGCCAGGTCGGAGCGCATTACGCCGTAACCCAATCGCCAGCCTGTCATGGCGTAGGTTTTCGAAAAGCCATCAAGCAGGACGGTCCGATCACGGAACTCTGGAATCGACATGATGGAGAAGTGTTCGCCTTCGAAGATCAGCCGACTATAAATCTCGTCGGAAAGCACAAGGATGTCGCGCTGTCCGATGACCCTTGCGATCTCCCGAATTTCCTTTTCATCGAGAACTCCGCCGGTTGGGTTGTGGGGAGAGTTCAGGATGATGAGCTTGGTACGCTCAGTGATCCGATCGGCCAAATCCTGGGCGCTGAAGCCGAAGGCACGGTCTTCCCGCAATGGAACCGGCACAGCCTTGGCTCCGACAAAGTTCACCATTGACTCGTAGATCGGGAATCCCGGATTGGGATAGATCACTTCATCTCCCTCGTCTGCGAGGGCCAGAATTACGAAGAAGATGATCGGCTTCCCTCCCGGCACTACCACGACTTCGTCGGGGGAAATGTTCACTCGTCGCGTGGCGCTGACGTACTGCGCGATGCCTTCGCGCAATGCCGGCAATCCTGCCGAAGGTCCGTAGTGAGTCCATCCGCCGCGAAGCGCCTTCACACCTGCATCGACAACATTGGATGGAGTGTCAAAATCAGGCTCACCGATTTCGAGGTGAACAATGTCCTTACCCTGCGCTTGGAGCGCCCGCGCGCGCACCAGCACCTCGAACGCAGTTTCCGTGCCCAAACGCTGCATGCGTCGGGCGAGCTTCAAGGGACGAGTGGCTTGCACAGTTGCCATAGAGTTGCGGGCCTCGTCGAGGCAAACGGCTGATTATAGACCCGTGGGGATTGAAGGGTCGGAAGTGTTTGCAAAGTCACAGCGAGCGCGTCTGCATGCAGACCTCAGTGCTGCACCTGGAGCTGCCAGCCATGATTCGAATCCTGTTCAAGGGTGAGAGAAAGCTTTTCTATCGCGCCCGGACGAACCTCCGGTCCCTGCTTGCGAACGGCCTTGCCATTCTCGGGCTCAAACGAGATTGAGATCGTTCCCTGCTCCGTCGGCTTGATGTGATACCAAAAAGATTTTCCCGGCTGAATGACAGGCACACCGAAAGAAGCATGGGGATAGTCCACTTCCACGTTGTGCACGGGTACTGAGCCGTTATTTTGAATCGTGACGTCAACGCCATAGGCATGGCAGCCCACCCACATGCAAACCAGAGCGGAAAGCAACAAGGCGAGAAAGAATTTTTGACGTGCCATCATTTTCGACAAAGCGATTTTTCTAACCACTAACCAAAATCGTTAGGATGAGCGGAAATAGGAAAGCAGCTTAGGCGCTGCTGGGATCCGGCATCGTAAGCGTGTCCTTGCGCTCAAGGATACGCGCACTCAAGACGACACCATCTCGATTGTCGTGAAGCTTGAGCGAGAAGACCAGCACATTCCAGATGTATCGCGGACTCTTTTTCGGCAAGGGCAACCCACGAAAGGTACGGTCGATGTAAGTTTCACGAGTGTCAGCCACGGTGCGGATGATCTCTCTCCAGTCAGTCTCAAGTTCAGGAAATTCATCGAACAGATTTCTGCCGAGAAACCAGGAACGCTTCTTTTCAAGCAGCTTGGCGAGAGTATCGTTCACGTATTGCCAATTGCCGTCGCGATCCATGATTTCCAGTACCACATCGTCACCCATCGCCATATTGATTCGCGAATAGTAGAAGTCGCGGGCATCCACGACTACGGGTTTACCGCGGCGTTTGGCTTCGAACGAGCGTAAGGCGGCAATCAAATCGTCAACCGAGCTATAGCCCTTGAGCAAGTGCATGTCTTCGACTCCGCCAAAACGGCGTTCGAGCGTCGCGGACAGGATGATGATGGGCACCTGCGGCCGCTTTTCGCGCAAGGTGTTCGCGACT
>JAFAUE010000293.1 GCA_019243475.1 Acidobacteriota bacterium
GTTCGCCTTCAGGCTTATTCCAGGCCCGCAGCACGCTCGCGGATGAGCCGAGAAATGCGGTCCACAAAATTCGCGATCGATACCTTTCCTTCATCGCCCTTGCCGCGGACGCGTACGCTTACCTCTCCTGCTTCGGCTTCTTTATCGCCCACTACGAGAAGGAACGGCACTTTCTGCAGAGTGTGCTCGCGGATCTTGGCGTTCATCTTTTCGTTGCGTGCATCCACGTGCACGCGCACGCCGGCGGCTTTCAATTCTTCCGCTACCTGTTCGGCGTACCCGGCATGGCGCTCTGAAATGGGAATCATCACAACCTGGACCGGCGAGAGCCAGACCGGGAAATTGCCGGCATAATGCTCAATCAGCACGCCAAAGAAGCGCTCGATCGAGCCGTAAAGCGCGCGATGAACCATCAGCGGCTGTTTGCGGGTGCCGTCTTCGGCTACATACTCGAGCTTGAAGCGCTCCGGCAGCGTGAAGTCGAACTGGACGGTTGAAAGCTGCCACAGGCGCCCGATAGCATCGACCAGCTTGACGTCGATTTTTGGACCATAGAACGCCGCTTCCCCCGGAATCGTCTTATAGGGAATATCGCGGCGCTGCATGGCCTTCTCGAGCGAGCGAATGGCCTGTTCCCAATTTTCCTTGCTGCCGATGTACTTTCCCGGATCGTTCGGGTCCCAGATGGAAAGCTCGACTTCGTACTTGTCGAAGCCGTAGGTCTTCAGCACGGCGAGCGCAAAGTCGATGCAGCCGACAATCTCGTCTTCGATCTGCTCGGGCGTGCAGAAGATGTGAGCATCGTCCTGGGTGAAGCCGCGCACGCGCAGCAGCCCATGCATGACTCCAGAACGCTCGTAACGATAGACGCTGCCGAATTCTCCGAGGCGAACCGGCAGATCGCGATAGGAGCGCAGGGTGTTCTGGTAGATCAGAATGTGCCCCGGACAATTCATCGGCTTCAGCTGATATTCGGCGTCGTCCAGCTCCATGGGCGTGAACATGTTCTGCGCGTAGTAGCCGGAGTGGCCGCTGGTCTTCCATAGATCGGTGCGCATCACGTGCGGGGTAAAAACCAGCGAGTAGCCGCGCCGGAGGTATTCCGCGCGCATCCAGTCTTCCATCTCCTTGCGGATAATGCCGCCCTTCGGATGCCAGAAAATCAGCCCTGGACCGGCCAATTCCTGAATCGAGAACAAGTCGAGCTGCTGCCCCAGCACGCGATGGTCGCGCTTCTTGGCTTCCTCGATCGCATTCAGGTACTGCTCGAGATCTTTCTTAGAAAAGAATGACGTGCCCGAAATTCGCTGCAGTTGCTGGTTCTTCTCGTCGCCAAGCCAATATGCTCCGGCAATTCCAAGCAGCTTGAATGCCTTGATCTTTCCCGTATTGGGGACGTGGGGACCGCGGCAGAAATCCACGAATCTGCCGTTGCGGTAAAACGAGACCTTGCCGTCGCCTTCGGTGTGCTTCTGGATGAAGTGCACCTTCATCCAATCGCCTTCGGCCTCGTAGCGCCGCAGCGCCTCGTCGCGCGGCACGCATTCGCGCACGAACTTCTCGTCCCGCTCGACGACCTCCTGCATTCTCTGCTCGATCTTCTGCAGGTCCTCGGGCGTGAACGGCGTTGGCCGGTAAAAGTCGTAGAAAAAGCCGGATTCGGTCGGCGGACCATGTCCCAATTTGGTCTCCGGGAACAACTCGGTGACAGCCGTCGCCATGACGTGGGCGGTCGAATGGCGAAAGACTTCGAGAGACTCGGGATCTTTATCCGTGAGGATGCGCAGCTCGGCGTTTTCTTCAATGGGGCGGCCCAGATCGACGACTTTGCCGTTGAGCTTGGCCGCCAGTGCCGCATCGGCCAGGCGGGGAGAAATCGACTTCGCGATTTCGTATGCAGTCGTGCCCCGCGGAACGTCGCGGGCTGAGCCGTCGGGAAGGGTGATTTTCATAGTTTCAGAAGCTTGTGCTACGTCGGGCATGACGAGGAAACCTTCAAAATCAGGATAACGCAGGAAGGAGGAGGGCCATAGGCAATCGGCAATAGGCAATAGGCGGTAAGCAATAGGTGCTACGCAGTCTTCTATCGCTTATTGCTTATCGCCTATCGCTTATTGCTTCTCACAAACTCGCTTTCAAGCTCCAGCCTGTCGAGAATTGCTGGCCGAGAATCTGATTGAGGTGATGTTTCATGTGCTCCACGTAGTCGGCGGCCAGCCAGAGCAGCGTCACCGGCTTACTGCCTCCGATACTGCATTGCACTCCCGCCGACGAGATTGGAATTTGCTTGATGATGTAGGCCAGGTAGCGGTTATAGGCGCACCAAAGTTCCACCAGCAGTTCCCAGCTTGTTTGGTTAGGATTCTGCAGCGCAATGAGCTTGTCTTGCGCGTAGGCGGGAAATTCCAGCTTGCCTTCGGTAGCTGCACGAACGAAGCGCTGGTGATTGTTGGAAGCAGAGTCTATGAGATGAGCAAGGATTTCCTTTTTGCTCCACTTTTCCGGCGTCGGCCGGAAGGTGGTCTGCACATTGGCGAACTGGCGCAGCGAAGTTTCGGCAGTTTCGACGATCGCGGCCAGGTCGTTAGAGATGCCGGAGAAATCCATGCACTCAGTCTACGCCTCGTTACGACTGAACGGCCTTGCGCAAGACTGCGACCAGCGCAGCCTCTTCGTTAGGATCCACTGTCCTTAGATCCAGCAGCAAACGATCATGTTCCACTCTGGCGATTACTGGCGGAGATTGTTTGCGGAGATGGGTTTGTAATTCCTCCGCGCTCCCTGCGGAATTCTCAACCACCAGGGCGAAAGTGGGCAAACGCTTGTCGGGAGCCGTTCCCCCGCCGATCACTGATTCAGCTTCGACGATCTCTGCGCCAATTCCGGCTTCTTGCAGCAGCAGTAGAAAAGCTTCGGCACGCCGGCGAATCTCGCGGGCCGGAGTGAAGATCATGCGCAGCGCTGGAATGGCTGAATAGTCCTGACGAACGTACGCGAGCAGCGTAGCTTCGAGCGCGGCATAGGTCAGCTTGTCGGGACGCAGGGCGCGAAAGAGGGGATTGGCTCGCATGCGGTCGATGAGTTCCTTCCGTCCGGCAATGACGCCCGCTTGCGGGCCACCAAGCAGCTTATCGCCGCTCACACACACCACATCGATCCCGGCGGCCAGACAGTCGTGCAGACCATGCTCACCCTGAATGCCGGCCGCAGTGAGGTCCACCAGAAGACCGTTGCCGAGATCTTCCATTACGGGAATGCCGCGCTTCCGGCCTAACTCGACTAACTGCTCCGACGATGGCTGTTCGGTGAAACCAACCATGGCGAAGTTGGAACGATGCACGCGTAATAACAGCCGGGTGTTTGGAGTAATCGCGTCCTCGTAGTCGGAAATACGCGTGCGATTGGTTGTCCCCACTTCGCGCAGACGCGCGCCCGACTTGGCCATGATCTCGGGAACGCGAAATGATCCACCGATTTCGACCAATTCACCGCGGGAAACGACTACTTCACCGCCGTCGGCCAGCGTATTCAACGCGAGCAGCACCGCGGCAGCGCAGTTGTTTACAACGATGGCGTGGGGCGGATTCGGCGCCTCTCCGGTTTTGTTATAGGAGTGAGAGCCAAGCAATCGATCCAGCAGGCGCTGAACGTGAACATCGCGACGTCCACGCTCGCCTCGTTCCAAATCAAATTCAAGGTTTGAGTAGCCGGAGGATATTTCGCGAAGATGCTCGAGCGCGACCGGAAAGATCGGTGCGCGTCCCAGATTGGTATGAAGAATCACTCCCGTGGCGTTGATCACGCGCTGGAGGGAAAAGCCCAGGCCGCGGCGAAGCTCACGCTCCACCGCTTCGGGAATGCCCTCGACCGCGAGCTGCACGCCGGTGGCATCCAGCGAGCCGGTGTTAATCTCTGTGCGAATGCGGTCGAGGACGGTACGGACCGCGTCGCTGGTTGCGGCGCGGCCTTCCCGATTCAGCACTTCCGCGAGCTTAGCTGATCGAAGGAGCTCGTCCACTGCGGGAATTTGCCGCAGGAGGTCCGCTCTGCTGATTGTTGGCACCTGCGTATTTCACCACATGCCTGCCGGCCAGGCCACCAGAACCGACCAGTTTCTCAAGCTGCACCCGGTGGCGACGACTCATCTTCAGTTCCGTGCCATCCTGCAGGATCAGCATGTAGTCGCCTCGCTGCAGGGGCCGGAACTCGGTAACACGTTCCAGATTCACGATCGTGCAGCGATGGATGCGCCCGAATTTCTGCGGATCGAGCCGCTCTTCAATGGAGTTGATGGTTGACCGAATTCTCGACACCTGCGCGCCGGCGTGAATATGCACGTAATTCGCGGCCGCAGTCAGATAGTCGATCTCAGAAACGGTTTGCAGGAAAATCCGATTCTGGGAACGGATGACGAGCTTCTTCGGATATTCACGCGAGACTTCGGAGTTGGTGGTGCCATTGCCCTGAACAAAGGAATTGACGGTTGTCGCGGCCATACATCCTCATCAGAAGTGAAGTTGCAACACACCTCTCCAGCCGCGCGCACCGGCGCGATCGGGACGCTTGAGCCAGTGAAGTTGTTTCATTTCTGTAAACCGGGGTAGCCGAAGATTTCATCCCGGGAAAGGTGGGGAAGAGGTTACAGGTTACAGGTTACAGGGAAAAGCGGCGAGGGCAAAAGCGAGGAAGTTGCTCCCTGTAACCTGTCCCCTGTTCCCTGTCACCTGTCTTCGGTCACCTACTTCGCGTCGATATGGATATTTAGTGTGACGTTGCTGCGCGTATCGAACGAGCTGATGGTCTTGGTCGAACTCTTTTGTCCCTGGTAGTCGGCGTAGATCTCGTAATCGATGTTGCGGGAAAGATTGTGGAAACGGTAGCCGCCGTCCTTTTCAGTAATGAAGCTCGTGACGGTCAAGGTCTTCGTATTTTTTAGGTACACCACCGCTTCAGCAATGGGGGAGTCCGATTTGGTCAGCACCTGGCCGACGACCGTGCGGGTCTGATCCTGGCTCTTGTCACTGGAGGCCAGGGCGATTCTCGGCGCTACCAACAGTCCGCCCGTTAGTCCCACGATAAAAACCAGGGGCACCAAGAACTTGGGTTTCATCAGAACACCTCGCTCCTATTCTATGCAGACAGTACAAGGGTGCCGAAAGTCGCGTTCTTTTCCGAGGTGAGCCGACTATACCTATCGGGTAAGAAATACCCTCAGCAAAAAGTTGCGGTACGCCATAGAATGGCACGCATCTTTAGAGCAGCTACTTTCGGTCGAATCTGACCATTTCAGGAGAAGCACGAATGACTCGTCGTTTACTTGTGGTTCTGACATTTGTTTTGTTTACCGCCGCCGCCTGGGCGCAGGGTTCTGAATGGCAAATCGACCCGAACCACACTACGGTTGCATTCACGGTGCGGCATATGGGCATCAGCAACGTGCACGGACATTTTGGCAAAGTAAGCGGCTCAGCCAACATCGATGACAGCGATATGACCAAGTCGAGCGTGAACGCCACAATCGACACGGCGTCTGTCGATACAGGCGTGCAAATGCGCGATAACGACTTACGCAGTCCGAATTACTTTGACGCTCAGCAGTTTCCCACCATCACCTTCAAGTCAAAGAGCGTGACGAAGAATGGCGACAAACTCAAGATCGTGGGAGACCTCACCATCCATGGCGTGACGAAGGAAGTGACTCTGGATGTCGATGGTCCGTCGGCTCCCATCAAGCAGGGTCCGAATCAGCGGCGCGGACTGGAGGCGACAACCTCCATAAACCGCAAGGATTTCGGCGTTGGAAGCAAGGCGACCGCCGCCATGGTGGGCGAGGAGATCAAGATCCAGATCGATGCCGAGCTGACCCAAAAAGGCGCGCCTGCACAGTAAGAAGATCTGCGGTTGAGACTAATCCGGCGAAAGCCGGGTTAGTCTCTGGAACACCTAAGCCCGCATCCTCCCCGAGACGGCAGAGCTTTTCCGCAAGATTGACGATTCTCGCCCGAGCCGTTAGCGTCAAAGTTAATGGCGTCGGCTTCCTATCGCGTGGTGTTGTACCTGCCGGATGGGTCAAAGAAAGAACTTAGCGTGGGCGCAGACGAGCACATCTGGGATGTCGCTCATGCTCAGGGCATCGACCTGCCGTCCATCTGCCACCAAGGCCGTTGTCTGACCTGCGCAGGTCGGCTGCTCAACACAGGAGAATTCGATTCCAGCGACTCCATACGCTACTTTCCCGAAGACCGGGCGGCGGGCTTTATCCTTCTCTGCACGGCGCGGCCGAGATCGGACCTCGATATCCGTACCCACCAGCAGTGGGCAATGCGGGAACACCGTAGAGCGCTCGGGCTGCCGGCGCCCTATTCCGGCGTAAGTGACGCAGGCTGACTTGGCACGCCGGGTTTGACACTCATCCAGCCCGCTTCGTATTCTTAAGTTTTGCCCTGCTGGCGGTTTTCGCTGCCGTGAACTCCTGCTGCAGTTTGGCCGATCTGGGGTACGGTACCGTGTTTATCAGTCTGCAAGACCTGGAAGTCAGGAAAGTCGAGTTTTCTCAGCAGTTTGCGCCGGGAACTCTGGATCTGGTCGGCGATCTGCGACAGTCGGGAAGCCTCAAAACTCAAGGCCAAGCAGAGCTCCTTTCTGAGCACCGCGGCGGCAAGAATGTAGTGAAGGATATCCGCGTCAGAGGGGATTTCTCGACTGAAATTGAGATTCGCTGCGCGAGATGCATTGAACCGGTTCCGACCAGGATTGGTGGCGATTTCGACTTGCTGTATCGACCTTTGGGCGTCGACGCAGGTCATGACGAGCGCTCGATCTCCGAAGCGGAAACTGAGATCGGTTACTACTCCGGTGAGGGTATCCAGCTGGAGGATGTCCTGCGGGAGCAGGTGCTGCTAGCATTGCCCTTGCGGACGGTTTGCAGCGAGTCCTGCCGTGGACTGTGTCCCGGCTGCGGAAAGAACTTAAACACTGAAGCCTGTACCTGCGGAGAACAACCTCCAGATCCTCGCTGGGCAGTGCTGGCTGACATCAAGAACAAGCTGAAATAGTGGGGCGGCGAATACGCCGCAAAAAACGCGCTTGCAGGTCCGTTGCGCCGCGACTCGGTGCATCCGGGAATGAGGTTAGCCGCAGGCGATTCTCAAGTAAGGACTACAACCATGCCTAATCCAAAAAGACGGCACTCGAAGGCGAGAACCAGCCGGCGCCGTGCGCACGATTTCTTAACCGCGAATTCTCTTTCGGAATGTCCCAATTGTCACGAAAAGAAGATGCCGCATCGCGCGTGTCCCAAATGCGGACACTACAAAGGTCGCGAACTCTTCGAAACAGAGAAAGCCGGCTAGAGTAGAATCGCCCTTCGCAAATGCCAACCGTAATCGCAGTTGATGCGATGGGTTCTGACCGGGCGCCTAAGCCCGAAGTCGAAGGCGCTATTCTCGCCTGCCGTCATCACGACGTTCGCGTCCTGCTGATCGGACGCGAGCCGCAAATCCGTGAAGAGCTGGATCGGGAAATTGCAAAGCACCCGACCGTCGGCAATTTGCCGATTGAGATCGTTCATGCGACAGAAGTAATAGGCATGGGCGAGAAGGCCGCTACGGCCGTCCGCAGCAAGCGGGATTCGTCCATGCGCGTTGGATTGCGGCTAGTGCGCGAAGGCCGCGCCGCGGGCTTCGTAACTGCGGGGAACACGGGCGCGGCGATGGCGACAGCAAAGATGGTCCTCGGCGCCCTGCCCGGTGTCGATCGACCGGCATTGGCCGCAGTATTTCCCACCTCTGTCGGCAAAGCCGCAATTTTGCTGGACGTTGGCGCCAATGTCGATTGCAAGCCGCAGCACCTCGAACAATTCGCCATCATGGGCGAGATTTACTCGCGCAGTATTTTCGGCATGAGCAAGCCCAAAGTGGGACTGCTTTCCATTGGAGAAGAAGAAGGAAAAGGCAACGAGCTCACGCGCGAGGCGTACACATTGCTGCGACAGCTGCCGCTGAACTTTCTGGGAAACGTGGAAGGGCGCGATCTCTACAACGGCAACGTGGATGTGATCGTCTGTGACGGATTTATCGGCAACGTCGCCCTGAAGGTTTCAGAAGGCCTGGTAAGCGCAGTCCGTTATCTGCTGAAAGAATCGTTGAAGTCCACCATCAGCTCGCAGGTTGGGTTCCTGTTGTCCCGCCGGGCGTTCGAGGACTTCAAAAAGCGCCTGGACTATGCCGAGTATGGGGGCGCGCCTCTTTTAGGACTCAAGGGGGTCTGCATCGTAGGCCATGGCTCGTCGAATTCCACTGCGCTGAAGAACGCAATCCGCGTAGCTGCTCAATTCGCCGACACCAGGATCAATGAGAAGATCGAAAAAGGCTTGAAGTCAATCCCACCACGCCGCGAGCCTCCACCTGGTCCAGGAATGCAGCCCGGCAGCGCCCCGATTTAACTGGAAGGCGTTCCCACCGGGGGCAAGGACTCCACCAGCTTTCCCAAATCCTGGTCTCGCTCTACGCACTCGTATACCGGCGCAAAGCTTCGGGCAATCCGCTCGCGAATCTTGCTATCTGCCTTGAGCGCCTGCACCAGCGCGGCGCATCCGGGATCGCGTTCCGCGATCGCTTTGTATACGAGACGTTCCGTATAGACGTGTTCGAATGTGGCAATAAATTCTTTCAAAGGTTGCTGCGAATTCGTCGCTGCACTTTGTTTTGCTTTGGGCATATCCGTAGCCGCCGTTGGCTGCGATCCATTTAAGTCCAACTTCGCTGCCGTTAGAGTCCGGGGCTCGCCCGGGCGGAACGTCACCCGCCCGCAACCATCGCCTCGGCAAAGCAGCGCCACCAGTTCGAGCGATTCAGAATCGTTGGACCGCAGCAGATTTACGCCAATTTTCTCCAGTTCAGTATTTCCGCACATGCAAGACAAAGTTTTTTGAGGCATTGGGGAGACTCCTGAGCATCATGGGCCGGCAACTTCCACCGGTTTGCTCACATCGGTGGCGAGGCCGCGGGTAGTCTCGAGTCGCAAGCGGCGATCGTGAACGACTCTCACGCGCCGGGCAGGGAGGGCAACTGCCTCCAGGCGCAGAATGCTGGCGTTGTGTACCAACAAATTGAAACGAAACCAATCGGTGCGGAACATGCGGCCAGCAGCGTAGAACGTGACCGCCGCCGCAATTGGTCCTTCAAATTCAGAGCCCATCGCGGAAATCAGACGGCTCCCAATCGCATCACTCCACGTCATTCCACCCACAAGCGGATCGTTGAGCCCAATGCGTTCAGATGGGCCGGCATGCGAGAGCCTTCGAATCTGGAGCAATTGCAGCAGCACCGACGCTTTGGCAAGGTTTGTGACGATCACATCCACGTCCGTGGCGGATTTGCGCTGCAGCTTTACGTGCAGCTCCGGCATCCATTCGCGCTCGAATTCCTCGCGCGCGAGCTGCAAGCTTTTGTCCGTGGCTTCGGAATAGCGCAGTGTGGCGCGAGCCAGCACCAAACTCAATATGCAGGTCACAACCGTCGCCACTACAGGTATGTAGTTGACAACATTCAGGATTGAGCCCGCATGGGCGCCGAACCAGGTAGAGTGCATGCTGCGCGAAGCGTACCGGGATCAGTGGTGCTGTTCCAGATGCGCTAGGGATACCGCCTTTGGTAACAAACAGCGGCA
>JAFAUE010000391.1 GCA_019243475.1 Acidobacteriota bacterium
CAGCTCATTCACGACGGCAAGCTGATGCTCTCGTTGAATGACGCCATCGCGCTCGCTCTTGAAAACAATCTCGACCTCGCGATTGCGCGCTACAACCTGGATATTGCCGACACCGACATTCTGCGCACGAAAGCCGGAGCTACTTTCCGCGGCGTCAATAGCGGCGTGGTGCAGGGAACGCCGGGCGGCGGCATCGGCGGCTTCGGCAGCGGTGCGGCGGGCGCTGGCGCCGGTGGAACTTCAGGCGGCGCCGGCGGCGCTGGCACCGGTGCTGGCGGCGTGGTGCAATCGACCATCGGTACGGGCGCGCCGGTAAGCAGCTACGATCCGAACATCAACACGAATTTCAACATTGAGCACGGAACTTTCCCGGTGGCCAACCAGGTGACGTCCGGCGTTCCTGCATTGCAACAGAACACCGCGAACGCCAACTTCGAGTACACCGAAGCGTTTCCGACGGGAACTAACTTCGATTTCATCCTGCAGAACCAGCGCCAGGCCACGAATAACCGTTTCACCGCGCTGATGCCTGTACTGAACTCTTACTACCGCGTCACGATGACCCAGCGCCTGCTTTCCGGTTTTGGGCTTGGCTCGAACCTGCGATTCCTGCGCATCGCAAAGAACAATCGCGAAGTAACTGACATTGCGTTTCGCGCGCAGGTGATTGCCACTACAACGCAAATTCAGAACATCTATTGGGACCTGGCCAACGCAGTGGAAGACGTAAGAGTGAAGCAGCGTTCCATGTCGCTGGCGCAGAAGACGCTCGAAGATGACAAGAAGCAGCTCGAACTGCAGGCGATTGCGCCGCTGGACGTGACGCGCGACGAAGCCGTCGTCGATTCCAGTAATCAGGACCTGATCATTGCGCAATCGAACCTTCAGCTGCAGGAACTGCTGATGAAGAATGCGATCACGCGCAACCTCGGCGATCCTGAAGTGGCGGCAGCCGCAGTCGTGCCTACCGACTCCATCGTCGTTCCCGAAAACGAACCAGTCGTTCCCACACAGGATCTGATCGCGGACGCGCTATCGCATCGCACAGAGCTGGCCGAGGCTCGCATCGACATGACGAACCGCCAGATCACGCGCAAGGCGGCAAAGAACGCCCTATTGCCGACGCTCGATGCCGTCGCTTTCTACGGTGGCTCTGGCCTGGCGGGCGTTCCGAACCTTCTGTCGCCGAGTGGGCAAGGTTTGCCTGTGACTGGCTTTGGCGACGTCTTTACCCGCACTTTCAATAGCAGCTCTCCAGATTATTCGATTGGATTCACACTTAATATTCCGCTCCGCAACCGCGCCGCCGAAGCGGATCAGACGCGCTCCGAATTGGAATTTGGCCAGGCAGAGCTGCATCTCCAGCAGTTGCAGAACCAGGTTGGAATCGAAGTTCGCAATGCGCAGTTTCAGCTCACACAGAATCGCGCGCGCGTAGTCTCCGCCCGCAAAGGTGTTGAGGTCGCGCAGCATACGCTGGATATCGAGCAGAAGAAGCTCGCGTTGGGCGCTTCTACCAGTCTGCAGGTGCTGCAAGTGGGACGCGATCTCGCGGTTGCCGAGTCAAACCTCGTCACGGCGACAACCGCCTACGCCAAGTCCAAGGTGGAGCTAGATCGCTCCATTGGTGCTACGCTGGTGAACAACGGCATCAATATTCAAGACGCTGAAACCGGCGTCGTGCGCGCGCTCCCTAAGATGTCTGGGGTCGCGCCTGCGACGCAGCAGTGAGCGCGTTTGTCGATAAGCGAGCAGTATCACTCGCGCTATCGAATCAGGCTGTAACGGCAACACCGCTTTGCAGGCCTGGCCTGCGAAGCGAGGAACGAGGCAGCAGCATCAGGAGACTCAGTGCCCACAAGTGTTGAGCAGGAAGTAGTCACTACCAGCGTAGCGCTTGCACCGAAGATTCTCGTCGCGGACGACCAGGCCGACGTTCGCGAAGCTCTGCGCCTGCTGCTCAAGGGGGAAGGCTATCGCATCGACACCGTGGCCTCGCCCGAAGCTGTAATGGAAGAGCTCGCGTCCGGCGAGTTCGACATCCTCCTGATCGACCTCAACTACTCTCGCGATACCACTTCGGGACAGGAAGGCCTCGAACTTCTCTCCAAGATCCAGGCCATCGACAGCGGCCTTCCCGTCGTCGTAATGACGGCGTGGGGAAGCGTAAACATCGCAGTCGAGGCCATGCGGCGGGGGGCTCGCGACTTCATTCAGAAGCCGTGGGAGAACGAACGCCTGATAAGCATCCTGCGTACGCAGATGGAGCTCGCCAATGCCTTAAAGCGGGCGCAGCGTCTGGAAGCAGAAAATCGGCTGCTTCAGGCCCAGGGCCGGCCCACTTTCATCGCTGAAGCGGCGGTGATGAAGCCCGTTTTGGAACTGATCGCCCGTATCGGTCCCAGCGATGCGAACGTGCTGATTACCGGCGAGCATGGCAGCGGCAAGGAAGTAGTCGCGCGTACGCTCCACACGTTATCGGCCCGCGCTTCGCGACCGATGGTGACCGTCAACACCGGAGGCCTGCCCGAAGGAACGTTCGAAAGCGAACTCTTCGGCCACGTGAAAGGCGCTTTTACTGACGCGCGCACCGACCGCATCGGTCGTTTCGAGCTTGCGGACAGAGGCACGATATTTCTCGATGAAATCGCCAACGTCCCCATGAAGCAGCAGGCCAAACTGCTGCGCGTTCTCGAAACCGGCGAAATGGAGCGGGTTGGGTCATCGAAGACGCGAAGCGTCGACGTGAGGGTGATCTCCGCCACGAACGCCGACCTCAAGACTGAGAGCGCAAAGGGCAATTTTCGCGAAGACCTCCTGTTCCGGCTCAACACCATCGAGATCCATCTGCCGCCTTTGCGGGAACGGCGCGAAGACATTCCCCTTCTGGCCCAGCACTTCCTCAAGGCTTATGCGCAGCGTTATCGCAAGCAGGTAAACCGCTTCGATCCTGCCGCCATGCAGAAGATGCTGGAGCACTTCTGGCCGGGGAACGTCCGCGAACTTGATCATTCGGTAGAGCGTGCTGTCCTGCTCGCGCAAACCGATTCCATCCGTCCAAGTGATTTAGGACTGAGCGACAAGCGCGAAAGCACCAGCTCGATCGAGGAAATGAGCCTCGAAGAAGTAGAATCCCTGCTCATTCGCAAGACGCTGAGCCGCTACTCGGGTAACATCAGCCACGCGGCAGAGGCCTTGGGATTGAGCCGGAGCGCGCTCTACCGTCGCATCCAGAAATATGGCCTCTGAGCTCGACATCTTCGGTCGCTCGCCCGCCATATCCTCTCGTCGCAAAAAAAGAAAGCAGATGGCCTTTGAGAAGCGCGTTTTTCTTTATGCGCTTGGTGTCTCTGCCTTTCCGCTTGGCGTTTGCGAACTGATGCTCTGGCTCGGCAGCTTCTCTTCGCAAACGCAGTGGACGCTCACCTTCTTCCTGGTACTCGCCTGGCTCATCGGTGCAGCCATGCTGCGCACGCAGGTGATCCGGCCGCTGCAAACGCTCTCCAACATGGTAGCCGCGCTGCGCGAGGAGGACTTTTCTTTCCGCGCACGCCGTGCCAGTCGCAACGACGCTCTGGGCGAGCTGGTTCTCGAAATCAACTCACTCTCCGACACGCTCCAGGGCCAGCGTCTGGGTTCGATGGAGGCCGTCGCGCTACTCAAGAAAGTGCTGATGGAGATCGACGTGGCCGTCTTTACCTTCGATCCTCAGCAGCGCTTGCGCATCGTCAACCGCGCAGGCGAGCAATTGATGGCGATGACCCAGGAGCGCATGGTTGGCCGCGCCGCGCACGAGCTGCGTCCTCTCGACACCCTCTTGAATCAGTCTGGCGGTCGCACTCTGCGCATGAAATTCCCAGGACGCGAAGGCCGCTGGGCCATCCAACAGACGTCTTTTCGTGAACGCGGTGTCCCTCATCAACTGCTGCTGATTTCCGACCTGAGCCGCGCGTTACGCGAGGAAGAGCGCCAGGCCTGGCAGCGGCTGATCCGCGTACTCGGGCACGAGCTCAACAATTCTCTTGCGCCGATCAAGTCCATTGCGGGAACGCTGCGATCGTTGGCTGGACGTCCTCATCCGCCGGCGGATTGGAACCAGGATGTGCAGCGCGGCCTCGAAGTGATCGAGAGCCGTGCCGATGCGCTCAGCCGCTTCATGCAGGCTTATACCAAATTGGCACGGTTGCCGGCCCCAACCTTCAGTAAAGTTCAGATTGGCGATCTGGTTCGGCACGCATCGGGAGTAGAAGCGAGATTGCCGGTGGAGGTCATAGCCGGCGAAGAAATCATGCTGGACGGCGATCCCGACCAGCTCGAACAACTCCTGATCAACGTTGTGCGAAACGCCGTGGACGCATCGCTCGATCCATCGATTCGCACTCCCGGATCGGTACAGATTGGCTGGGACGTGGACGGACAATTAGTGGAAGTCTTTGTTCGCGATCAGGGTCCCGGACTTCTCAATAGCAACAATCTTTTCGTTCCGTTTTTCACGACCAAGTCCGGCGGGAGCGGCATCGGCCTAGTGCTGAGCCGCCAGATCGCTGAAGCCCATGGCGGAACCCTTACACTCGAAAATCGCAAAGATATACGCGGTTGCCAGGCGACGCTGCGCCTGCCGCTCGATTCGCACGCCAGTCTGAACGGGAACTAATCGTTCGCGACCTCAATGGCCAAGATTGAGGCCGTGCGGCACTGCGTGAGGAAATAGGTAAGCATAGGCGAGCACGATCAACCCCACGATCGCGCCCAGCGCCAGCGAATGCCATACAACGAAGCGGAAAATCTGGCCTTCGTTGCCGACTTGATCGGTAGCGGCAGTTGCCACGCAAATCGACTGAGCATCCACCATCTTGCCCATTACGCCGCCGGCGCTGTTTGCTGCGCACATCAGCACCGGATCAAGCCTCAGCTGGGTTGAAGTAATGCGCTGCAAGCTGCCGAAGAGCGCATTGGAGGAGGTATCGCTGCCGGTGAGCGCGACCCCCAGCCATCCCAGAAACGTTCCGAAGAAAGGATAAAAGAGGCCGGTGCGAGTGAAGGCGAGTCCCAAAACGGCATCAAGTCCGGAGTAACGCGTGGTGTATCCAAGGCCAAGCATGAAGGAGATGGCGAGGACGGCAAAGCGCATTCGGTAAACAGTGCGGCCAAAGATCCGGATCAGTCGTCGCGGTCTTAGCCCAAGAATCAAGCCGGAGGCGACCGCTGCCAGGAAACATCCGCTGCCGGTCGCGGAAAGCCAGTTGAAATCGTACTTGGCGGGCTCTGGCGTCGGCTTGCTGACGACGGGCACGTCGCGCAAGACGTGATTGTGCAGAATCGGGAAATTCCATCCGCCTCGCTCAATTGCAGGAGTGGTTCGGCCGTTAATCATGCCTTTGACGGATGGCAGACCCCACAGCAGCACGAATATCGAGAGAACGACGAAAGGAAGCCAGGCTTTCGCCACTTCACCGCTGCTCGGGGGACAGTAAAATCCCGGTGCAGAGCGGTGATCGAGGCGTGTTCCACTTTGGGCCGTGCTGGAATCCAGGTGCGGCGGCGCGGCGTTGATGCTTGAGGAAACCAAGACGCCATCGCGCCAGATATTCCGCGGCTTCCAGAACTTGAGAAACACAACCAGTGAGACCAGCGACGCGAGGCCGCCGGCGATGTCGACCAGGTTGCTGTCGAGAAAATTCGCCCACAAGAACTGAGTGATTCCAAAAGAGAGTCCAGTCAGCAAAATGGCGGGCAATACTTCCAGGGTCTCGGTCCAGCCCACCATCGCGCGCACAAGCCACAGAGGAACGATCACGGCTGTTAATGGCAGGATGCGTCCAATCATCGCGCTGAGGTCCGATTCGGGAAGGCCGCAAACTGCTGCAAGCGTGTGGACAGGAACGCCGATTGCGCCCCACGCAACTGGAGCGGTATTCGCAATCAAGTTGAGAGCCGCCGCGTGAAATGGCCGGAAGCCAAGGCCAATCATGAACGCTCCCGCGATGGCCACAGGCGAACCAAAGCCGGCGCAGCCTTCGATAAACGCTCCAAAACAGAATGCGACCAATAGCACTTGCAAGCGCTGGTCGCTTGTAATGCCCGCGATCGAGCGCTGCATGATCTCGAACTTGCCGGCCTCGACTGAGACGTCGTACAGGTAAACCGCTGCCACAACAATCCAGACAATCTTCAGCAAGCCAAAAGCTACGCCGTAGACGAAGCTCGCGCCGGCTAGCGCTACCGGCATGTGAAAGATAATCGTTGCGACCAGAACGGCAGTAGCCGCTCCAGCCAGAGCGGCAAGATGGGGACGCACGCGCAGGCCGGCCAGCAGAAAAAAAAGGACAATGATCGGTAAAGCGGCGCAGAAGGTTGAGAGCCACCAGTGGCCGAGCGGGTCGTAACTCTGCGTCCAGGTTGGCATGAAAGGAACTTTGTGAATTGTGAATTTGTGATTTCGTGACCTGAAACCAATGATCTCGAATCACTTGCAGCCTATCTAAAACTCACAAATCACAAATTCACAACTGTGATCATTCCTCGTCGTCTCGTAATTTGGAAATCACGGAGAAGTCTTCGAGCGTGGTCACATCGCCTTTTACTTCCCCGGTGCTGGCCAGCTCACGCAATAGTCGCCGCATGATCTTTCCGCTCCGGGTTTTCGGCAGGGCCTCTGTGAACCGCAGATCGTCCGGACGGGCAAGCGCACCGATTTCTTTCGCTACCCACTGGCGCAGCTCATCTTTCAGCCCCGGTGACGGCTTGTGGCCGGATTCGAGCGTTACGAATGCAGCGATGGCCTGTCCTTTCAGGTCATCGGGACGGCCCACGACCGCGGCTTCCGCAACCTTTGGGTGCGCAACCAGCGCAGACTCGATCTCCATTGTTCCCAGTCGATGTCCGGCGACATTGATTACGTCATCGACGCGCCCCATCATCCAGAAGTAGCCGTCTTCGTCGCGGCGCGCGCCATCGCCGGTGAAGTACATGCCGGGGATGTCGGACCAGTACTGTTTTACGAAACGGTCGGGATCGTTGAAGATGGTGCGCGCCATCGCCGGCCAGGGCTTCCGCAGGACCAGCAGACCGCCAAATCCTTTCGGCACCGACTGCCCGCTGCGCGTTACCACATCGGGAAAGACGCCGGGCAAAGGCAGCGTCGCCGAGCCGGGCTTGGTCGCTACTGCTCCAGGCAGAGGAGAGATCATGATCATTCCCGTTTCGGTCTGCCACCAGGTATCGACAATCGGACAGCGGTTCTTGCCGATGACCTCGCGGTACCACATCCACGCCTCGGGATTGATGGGCTCGCCCACGCTGCCCAGCAGGCGCAGGCTGTTGAGCTTGTGCCGCTTGGGATATTCGCTGCCCCATTTGATGAACGCGCGAATGGCGGTTGGCGCGGTGTAGAAGATGTTGACCTGGTGTCGATCGATCATCTGCCAGAAGCGGTCGAAGTCGGGATGATTCGGCGCGCCTTCATACATCAACGTGGTGGCGCCATTCTGTAATGGACCATAGACGATGTAGGAGTGTCCCGTAACCCACCCGATGTCGGCGGTGCACCAATACACATCGTCGTCGCGAAGGTCGAAGACTGTTTTTGTTGTGTAGTAAACACCGACGGAGTACCCGCCGGTGGTGTGCACAATGCCTTTCGGCTTTCCCGTGGTTCCGGAGGTGTAAAGAATAAAGAGAGGATCTTCCGCGTCAAGCGCCTCTGCAGGACAGTAATCTGCAGCTTTCTCTACGACGTCATGCCACCAGTGATCGCGACCCGCTTTCATCGCAACGTCGGACCCGGTGCGGCGATAGACGAGTACGTGCTTAACCGACGGACAAGAGGCGAGCGCCTCATCAACCGTTGCCTTGAGCTTGATCTCGTTTCCGCGTCGATATCCGGTGTCCTGCGTGATGGCGGCCACGCAGTGCGCATCGTTGATGCGATCGACGAGAGCGTTGGCAGAAAAACCGCCGAAGATCACCGAGTGCACGGCCCCAATGCGCGCGCAAGCCAATAGGGCAATTGCCAGCTCCGGAGTCATTCCCATGTAGATGGCAACGCGGTCGCCGGTCTTCACCCCAAGATCTTTGAGCGCATTCGCACATTTCGAAACTTCGCGCAGAAGCTGCTGATAGGTAAACGTGCGAACTTCACCCGGTTCGCCTTCCCAGATAATGGCGGCCTTGTTGCGCCTCGGTCCCGCTACGTGACGATCCAGACAGTTATACGAAAGATTGATCTTGCCGCCGAGAAACCATTTGGCCCAGGGCAGGTCCCATTCCAGGACTCGATTCCATTTTTGGAACCAATGAAGCTCCCCAGCAACGTCAGCCCAAAACTTCTCCGGATCGGCAGCAGCTGCATCGTAGAGCTTGCGGTACTCCGACATGCTCTTGACTCGAGCATGCCGGCTGAACTCTGGAGGAGGTTCGAATGTTCTCCCTTCGCGGAGGATGGAATCGATGTCCTGCTGAGGATGTGTCGCCGGAGGCTGGGCCATGGAATCACCTGTAAGAATGCGGTCTGCGAGCGCAAGAGATTCTAAATGAGAACGAATGCAGAAATGTGAAAGGCCGGCGCCAGAGCAGCGTCGGCGACTCATTGCGCACGCCCGAATTACAAGGCGTTGACTACTGCAGAACCCTGGGGAGCTCTGACAGTTTTCGCGCAAGCGGAAGCATCAAGATCAGGGCCGCAACCGGCAGCAGCAGTCCGGCACGCGGCTGACTCAGCTTTGCGCCGAGCAGACCAACCAATGGAGGCAGCGTAGCCGCTCCCAGTCCGGCGAACGCGAAGCAGATCGTACACTGCGGACGTTCGGGGCCAATTGCCTCAGAAACGCGGGCAATCAGCAGCGGAAATCCTGGCCCAATCCCCAGCCCCGCGAGCGCGCAGGCCAGGATGACAGTAAGCGCGCTATTGGCCAAGAAGAATGCCACCACTCCGGCGATGGCCACGATGATGGAGGCGAAAAGAAATTTAGCCTCCGACATTCGACGCAGCACAATCGGAGCGAGAGCGCGGGCAGCGAGAAAGAACGTCCAAAACGCCACGGTCGCGTCAGTCGCGGTAAACGCATTGGAAAACTGTGGCAGGGCGAGGCTAGCCGCCCAGCCGCCCACGGCATTCTCGATGCCGCAGAGCGCAAACATCGCACTGGCAAAGAGTGGCACCAAAATCCAGAGATTTACCGCAGGCAACGTTGATTCTTCGATCCTCTTAATATTGGCTTTGTCCGGCATGCTCACAAATCCCGAGACAAACACGCCAATGGCGAGGAATGCTGCAAGCATGAAAAGAAAAAGGTCGACGCTGCGCGTCACCCGCAGCAGTACAGGACCGCAGATGGCGCCAATTCCCCAGGCGAAGTTCAGCAGCGATACCGATCCCGCCCGCCGCAGCGGATTGGCTTCCGCCACTGCCAGGTTGATAGCGGGCAGGGCGATTCCCAGGCCGCAGCCGTAGCAGGCCACCGCATACCTTCCCCAGGTCCAATCAGCGGAAGTGAGTGCGAGCACTCCCGCTAGACAGAGCACGGTCCCCGCGACGCTGGGGACACGAAAGCTGCGCTTGGAGAGAAGAAGGCCGCTGAGCAGAGTCGCGGCCGTCGACGACGCAAACTGCCAGAAGAACAGCGTTCCAGCCTGTGCGCTGCTGACCGACCAGCGCAGCGAGAGCAGCGGCAAAAGCGGGCCGAGAAGAGTTGTAACCACTCCGAGTACCACGAAGAGAGCGGACGCAAATGAGTTGAAGCGAACGGAAATCGGGCGCGCAAGACTCCCGAAATAGGAAGCTGCGCCTCTGGCAGAGAACTGCACTACTGCGAGCCTACTCCGAGGAGACTGCTGCGGCCCATCTCCTCGAGCGAGGACAGCGGGGCAGGGGCGGTAGATTCACGCACAATCAGCTCGGGTTCTACAGCAATGATCTTAGGGTAGTCGCCTCCACTGATGCGCTTGAGCAGGGTCTCGGCCGCGAGTTCGCCCATTCGGCGGAGAGGTTGCCGGATCGTCGTCAGACGCGGGTTCTGAAAGGCAGCGTTCTGGATATCGTCGAAGCCCATGACCGAGACTTCCGTAGGAACCTTGATTCCCGAATCGAGAAGCGCGCGGATTGCCCCAATTGCAGAGATATCGTTGAAGGCGAAGAGTGCAGTGAAACGCGCGTGCTTGGCCAGCAACGATTTGGTTACGTCGTATCCCGGCTCCGGAGTCGGCGAATCCACCTGGAGCTGAGTTACCAGATTGGGATCGATGGCCAGCCCCAACTTGCGCGCAGCTTCGCGGATGGAAGACCAGCGCGTCTCCGTGTCTGAGCTGAAAGGTTGGCCTTTGATGAATGCAATATGCCGGTGTCCCAGTTGGAGCAGATGCTCGAGAGCAAGATGCGCCGCGCGGCGATGATCGAGCACAACGTTGGTAATACCAGGCAGCCGCTTATGACCTGAGACCACGGCGATCGGCACGTTCGGGACAAAAGGCAATTCGGTCGTATCCACGGCGATGATGCCTTCCACCAGCCGATCCATAAACAGGCGCGGATACTGTTCCAGCCTGTGTGTCTTGTGACGATGGCTGACGACGAAGTAGAAGTATCCGGCCTGAAGCAGATAGTCCTCGATGCCGGCAAGCACGAGCGCCGCGTAACCTTCGCTTACTTCCGGTACGAGGACGCCGATGGTGTATGTCTGCTGCTTGCGCAGTGAGCGCGCTACGAAATTTGGCCGGTAATTGAATTTGGCAGCCGCGGCCAGGACGCGCGCCCGGGTCGCCTCAGGAAAACGTGTAGCCTTTGGCGTCGAGTTCAAGACCATCGACACGGCGGCCGGAGACAGCTTCAGGTGCTTCGCGAGGCTGCGAATCGTGACCGTCTCGGGTTCGCCTGCTGCACTGCGGCGCTTCATGGCGACGCGAAGAGTGTAGCGGAATTAGGTCGAATTTCCTCTCAGAAAAGCTTCATCTGCGGTTCGGCATGTGCGTTAGTGCAGTGCCGTTCCGGAGGCGACGCAGACTGGCGGTCTTGACTACGACTACGGCCCGGTGCTACCAATTGCCTTCTTGGTTAATCGTTTAACCGATAAATCGTTTCACCAGTCTCCAAAATCCCCGAACTGACCCGCCCTGCTGCGGGTCTGGAGGTTGCGAAATGTCCCGTGTACGCCTTGTCCTGCTTGCACTCGCCTGTTTCCTGTTTACACTTCCCGCTTTGGCCCAATTCAACGCTTCCATTCAAGGCACAGTCACTGATCCGACTGGCGCAGTCGTTCCCAACGCACAAGTGACGGCGACGAATCAGGCGACTGGCGTCGCGCAGACGCAGACTACCGACGCATCCGGCCTATACCGGATTTCGCACATGGCGCCGGGGAACTACACGGTCGCCGTAAGCGCGGCCTCCTTTAAAGACAGCATTCAACGCGGTGTGGTGGTTTTGGCCGAAACTCCTCGTGGCTTGAACGTCACGCTACAGCCGGGCCAGGCAGCCGAACAGGTAACCGTCACCGCAGGCGGCGAACAACTGCAGACGGAGACTGTCAACAACCAGGGAACGATCAACACGCAGGAGATCATCAACATCCCGCAACCGGGTCGCGACCCATATGAGCTGGTGCGCACTGTTCCCGGAGTTTTCGGCACGGGGGCCCGATTTGGGAACAGCAACCAAGCCATCAACCTGAACGCTTCGGCGGGGCCCGGAGGATCGAGCAATGAGATCTTTCAAACAGAGAACCAGATCCAGGTCTCAGCCAATGGTCAGCGGATCAGCGCCAACAACGTCCTGGTGGATGGCGTAAGCGTCAATAGCCTTAATTGGGGCGGGGCGGCTGTTGTGACTCCCAATCAGGAGTCGGTGAGCGAAATCACGGTTGTGGCCAGCAACTTCGACGCCGAGAACGGCCGTAATTCGGGAATCATCGTAAAGACAGTTTCCAAGAACGGCACCAACAACCTGCATGGCAGCGGCATAATTCTCGGTCAGGATCCGGGACTGAACGCTTTTAACAAATTCTATGGACCTACACCTGGCGCTGGGGCGAAACCGCTTACCTGCACAAGCGGGTCCAACACGTTCACGATCAATGCGTCGCAGTGTCCAGAGCGCGCGCAAAACAAGTATCGTCAATTCGCGGGCAGCCTAGGCGGTCCGATTGTGAAGGACCACCTGTTCGCGTTCTTCTCTTATGAAGGCATACGTTCCGCCGGCTCCACGCTGAACCGATCTGTTCCGCTCGAGACTCCGCAATTCGAACAGTATGTGATCCAGAACAATCCCAAGAGTCTCGCTGCGCAGATCTTCCAGCTTCCCGGAATCACTCCGCGGTACTCGACAGCGCAGAAGACGGTGGACTGCTGCTCCTTTGACGGCCGGGCGGTGGGCACGTGGTATCAGGCCGGGACTGCGATAGGACAGGCTGTGGGCAACGGGCCCGATGGAATTCCCGATTGGGGAATTTATGACGTTCGCGTTCCCAATTCATCCCGCGGCAACCAGTACAATGGCCGCCTGGATTTCGATGCAGGCAAGAACCAGTTCTTCGGCAGTACTTATGTCACGTTCTTCGACACCAACAACGGCGGCATTCGTCCGCTTATGGATGTTACTAACTCCCCGACCAACAGCGTTGCAGCCGTGGGCTGGACGCGCACGCTGACGAACTCACTGCTGAACGATTTGCGCGGCAACTTTACGCGCTTTGCGTTCAATCAGCTGAAGACCAGCGGCACAACGGATTACGGGCTGCCGCAGATTCGCATTTTTGATTTTGACATTGGCGGTTTTGGCGCGAACGACGGCTTTATGGGTGTTGGGCAGAGCGGCACGACGCCCGGCGCGCTGGCGCAGAACACCTTTGAGATTCGCGACACGCTGAGCTGGGTGGTGGGCAAGCACGCCTTCCGGTTCGGCGCCGAGGGGATCAAAGAACAGAACAATGACAACGAATCCGGCCAGGCTCGTCCGCAATATCAATTCCGCGGGCTGCTGAATTTCGCCAACGATGCCTGCTGTTTCTTCGAGCAGGTCGGCGTAAACCCGACTACCGGCGGACCGGTAAATGGACTGCGTCACTTCCGAACCGGCGACTACGCGGTCTTCGCGCAGGACGCCTGGAAGCTGAGACCCAATCTCACGCTCACACTCGGTCTGCGCTGGGAGTACTTCACTCCAATTACCGAGACCAACAATCTTCTCAGCAACTATATCCTTGGCGCTGGCGTGGGAACTGGGAGCGGTCTCCCGTGCGACAACATTCCCGGCGTCTGTAATGGCGCGGTGAAGCCGGTCACGCAGCTCTACAACGGCGACAAGAACAACTTCGCGCCGAAGGTTGGTTTCACCTGGAGCCCAGCTGCGAGCGGAGGTAACACGGTGCTGCGCGGCGGCGTGGCTCTTGCCTATAACCGCGACATGGGCGTGAATTTCTCGAACGTTCGACAGAACACGCCGAACTTTGCGCTGGCATCTTCCTGCTGCTTCTTCGATCCAGGCAAGATCCAGGGGCCGCCGCCGGGCTCGAACATCCTGTATGCCATCGCTCCGGCTTCCAGTCCGTTTGGATTTCCGACGAATCCCGGCTACGCCTTCGGTGTTGCGCCCGACGGAGCACTCTGTTCCAACGCCGCCTGCACCACCGTGCAGCCGATCCAAATATTCGGGGCATTTCCGAATGAGCCGAATCCGTACGTCTATCTGGCATCGCTGGAGCTGCAGCAGGCCTTCGGCAAGCATGATGTTCTGAAGATAGGTTATTCCGGCAGCCGCAGCCGCAAGCTGCTGCGCGAGGCTGACCTCAATCGGCTAGTGCCCGGAGATGGCTGGGACGGTACCAAGGACTTTACTGTGAACGCGAGTCCCAACGGCATCGCTTGCGGCGCAACCAATCCGCAGTGCCCGGCGCCGTTCCAAGTGGGGAACGCACGATTCTCGCAGATTTTCTTCGCCAAGCCTGATGTGAACGCAAGCTATGACAGCCTTATCACCAGCGTCACGCACAGCGTGAGCTATGGTCTGACGCTGGTCGGTGCATACACCTGGGGACACTCGATCGACACCGCATCGTTCGATTTCGGAGCTTCGTCGAACCAATTTGAGCAATCTCCGCAAATCGTGCAGAAGTCGAATTCCGACTATGACGTTCGCAATTACTTCCAGCTGTCTGCAGTATGGGACGTTCCCTGGCTACGCAACAATCACAGCTTTGCGGGATTCCTGCTCGGCGGCTGGACGATCAGCACCATCGCCACGCACAACAGCGGCTTCCCATTTACTGCGTATCGCGGCTGCTGCGACCCGGTAAAGGATCCCACTTCGGGGGACGACACGCTGCCTGACCTGCCTTTCGCTTATTTCGGCGGCATAATCCAAGACCCGACGAAGCAACAGTTCATCAATGGAATCTTTCCGAATCCCAAATCGGAATTCGACATCACGACCAAGGGCATTGGTTGCCGCTGCCGCAACATCTTCCGCGGTCCCAGCTATTCGGACGTGGATCTCTCTCTCGCCAAGAGCTTCCTGCTGCCGAAGCTCCCGGCCCTGGGCGAGAACGCGCGCATCGAGTTTCGCGCCGACGCGTTCAACGCATTCAACATCCTGAACCTCTCAGCCTTCGGCTTCTCCGCCGTAGTGCCAGGTATTAATAACGCCACGTCGGGTGACATTACGAACACGAACCAGTTCGGGAAAGCGAACACCGCGTATGCGGGTCGCACCGTTGAATTGCAGGCCCGATTCCAGTTCTAAATTTCCTTCCCACGGGCGACGGCTTCGGCTGTCGCCCGCTTTTTTCAAAATGAAAAAACTTTTGGCTGCATCGTTTGTTGTCCTTTGCTCGTTTGTAGCGGTTCAGGAGCTGAAGTCTAGTTCTGCAGGAGATGGACAGGCCTCAGTCGCCAACCCTTCGGCAGGCGAAACGGTCCGCGTGGATCTCTCCGCCCCCTCGACTCCATTTCCTCATTTCTGGGAGCAGATGTTCGGTTCGGGTCGGGCAAACCTCACTTTGCGTGACAGCTATCGTCGCGACCTTGACTGGGTTCGCGACATTACGGGCTTCCGGTATGTACGCTTTCACGCCATCTTTCACGACGAGAACGGCGTCTATGACGAAGACGCCCAGGGCAATCCGGTTTACAACTTCTCGTATGTCGATCAGATCTATGACGGGCTCCTGGCGCATGGCGTCCGACCGTTCGTCGAACTCAGCTTCATGCCGAAAAAGCTGGCAGCAAATCCTGTTCTTCACGCGTTTTGGTACAAACCATCCCCCTCTCCGCCGAAAGAATATGCAAAGTGGGACGCGCTGATCACCGCGTTTGCCCAGCACTTGGTTTCCCGATATGGGATCGACGAAGTAAGTCAGTGGTACTTTGAAGTGTGGAACGAGCCCAACATCGACTTCTGGGCAGGAGAGCCGAAACAGGCCACATACTTCGAGCTCTATGACCACAGTGCCCGCGCTCTGAAGGCGGTGAGTCCACGGCTACGTGTCGGCGGCCCGGCCACGGCGCAGGCGGCGTGGGCCCCGGCATTCATCCAACACGTCGCGCAAGCGAACGTTCCAGCGGACTTCTTCTCCACCCACGTTTATGCCAACGACCGCGCCATCGATGTGTTCGGCACCAACGAGAACATTCCCCGCGACCAGATGGTCTGCCGCGCGGTAAAGCACGTACACGAGCAGATTCGCGCTTCAGCCCGACCCAACCTGCCGCTGATCTGGAGCGAGTACAACGCCAGTTACATGAACGAGCCGGAGATCACGGATACCGAGTTCATGGGGCCATGGCTGGCCGATACCATCCGCCAATGCGACGGTTCGGTGGACGTCATGTCGTACTGGACTTTCTCCGATGTTTTTGAGGAGCAGGGAGTCGTCAAGCAGCCCTTCTACGGCGGATTCGGACTCGTGGCTGAATACGGTCTTCCCAAACCGGCATTCAACGCCTTCAAGATCCTGCACCGACTCGGCGACCGGCGTTTGCCGGTGAGTTCCAATTCGGCACTGGTGACCGTGAAGTCAGGGGCTCCGGTGATCGCGGCGTGGAACCTCGTATTGCCAGGCGCGACAGGATCTCCGAAGTCCTTGACGTTTCAGTTTTCCGGTCTGAGTGGAACTCATACGGCCACGATCTATCGCGTGGATTCGTCCCACGGTTCTCTGCTGAATGCCTACAAGCAAATCGGTAGCCCGCGCAATCCAAGCCGCCAGCAGATCGATGCACTACGCCGCGCCGCCGCGCTGCCTGCTCCCGAACAGGTTCCGATCAGCGGCAATCAGTTGAACCTAAACTTGCCGCAGCAAAGCCTGGCCGTAATCGAGATCAAGTAGCCGGTCCATAAACCTCGCGCCTTCTCGCAGCGAACATTCTTTGTCCCTGCACGCCTGTTCAAGAGCGGTCACAAGCGTTCAGCGCCGAAATGTCCGTTGCACGTATGCACGTCCCTGCCACTCGTAGAATCAGCAGTTTACCGGCGGCTATTCGCTGGAACTGAACCTGCAACAATCGAAGCTGAAGTTCGCCATCACAATCCGCATGGACGCCTTTCTCAACGACCTGAAGTCCGCAGTGCGCATGCTGCGCAAGAACCCGGCATTTGCCTTGGTGGCCGTCTTGACGGTCGGAATCGGCATCGGCGCGAGCACGACTGTCTTCAGCTGGATTCAGGCGGTGCTGGTGAACACGCTGCCTGGCGCCGGAGATCCTGGCCGCGTCGTCGCTATAGAAAGTCTCACGCCTTCCGGCGAGTGGGTGCCGACATCGTATCTCGATTTTCGCGACTTACGGGATCACCTGAAGAGCTTTGAGTCGATGAGCGTCGCGGTTCCTATGGCGCTGGCCGTCGGCGACGAACGCGCGGTGGAGCGCAAATGGGGCGAAGCCGTTTCAGGAAACTATTTCGACCTGTTGCGAGTGAAGCCCCTGGCAGGGCGGTTCTTCTCTCCCGAAGAGCGGGGCGATGAGCTAGGCGCTCATCCGGTCGTCGTAATCAGCGATTCCCTTTGGAAGAACCATTACCACTCCGATCCTGCCGCCATTGGCAGCACGGTGCGGATTAACCGCGCCGAGTATCAGATCATCGGGATCGCTCCGGCGGACGTCACCGGTTCCATGCCCGGCCTTAGCTTCGACATGTGGGTGCCGGCGACGATGTTCGGCCAGCTCAGTTCGGCCGGCGACTGGATGTTGCGTGACCGCAAGACGCGCATGTTCCGCATCCTGGCACGACTGGCTCCGGCAATCAGCATCGAGCAGGCACGCAGTGAGGTGCACAATCTCGCCAGTTACATGGGCAAAGTGAACGCCGATACCAGCGAAGGCATGAGCGCTACTGTCCTGCCGCTGTGGAAGTCCCATTATGGAATTTCTGATTCTTTGATTGCTCCCTTGAGCATTCTGATTGGTGCCTGTGGAGTTGTGTTGCTGATTGCGTGCGCCAACGTTGCCAACTTACTTTTGGTGCGGGCAGCCAGCCGGCAAAAGGAGCTGGGAATTCGTCTTGCGCTTGGGGCGCGCCGGTCGCGATTGGCCCGGCAGCTTCTCACCGAAAGCCTGCTCGTAGCGGCGATCGGCGCCG
>JAFAUE010000429.1 GCA_019243475.1 Acidobacteriota bacterium
CTTTGCGGCCGCCACCGGAGTCGCCATTCACTACGATTCCGAGGCCCTCAGGCAACTCGGCACCAACCAGCATCGACAGAACATCAGCGAAGATATTTCCCGATTTGGTTCTCCGGAGGCAACCATTGGGGAGGGACTGGGGCTCTACGCGATCGGCACTTTCTCGCATAACGCAAAACTTGCGGAGACTGGCAGGCTCGGAGCAGAAGCCGTGGCTGATGCTGCGCTTGTGACTGAAGTTGTGAAACTGGCCACGAACCGCGATCGTCCCAATCAAGGAGAGATGGACGCCGAATTTTGGCCCAGCGGCACCAAGGGATATTCGGCAAACGGCTCTTTTCCTTCGGGACACGCGACTGCTGCCTGGGCTCTCGCACGGGTGGTTGGCGCCGAATACCACTCCTTCCTTCCCCGACTGCTCGCGTATGGATTCGCAACCGCAGTAAGTGTTTCGCGCGTTACCGGCCGCGACCATTACCCCTCCGACGCGCTGGTGGGAAGTGCGATTGGATTTCTTACCGGCGGATACGTCTATCACCAGCACGCTAGCCAGCGCGAAAACGCCTTCACGATTCAACCCGTGATGGATGTCCGCACCAGAACGGCAGGCATACAGGTTTCATTACCCGTCAGCAGTCTGGGAAGACTCCCATTCGCTAAACGAAATTCAGAGTAGTCTTCTTTTCCTCCATATCGCATATCATTCTGGCGGATGTTGTACCTGACCCGTAAGCCGCAGCCGCCGTTGTCAGACTTCGTCGAGCTCTTCTGGTACTACGAGGGCTACACGCAAGCGCACGCGAAAGAACGCATCATGCCGGATGCGTCGATGCAAGTGATCATTAATCTGCAGCAGGATGAAGCCAGAATCTACCATCCTCAAAATCCGGAAAATTTCGATCGATATCCCGGCACGATCCTCTGTGGTCCGCGCTCTCGCTTTGAGGTGATTGACACCGCTGGACAGGCTTGGGTGATGGGCATTCAGTTCCTTCCGGGAGGCGCAGCGCCCTTCCTGGCTCTACCTCTTACCGAAGTTCAGGACCGCGTCGTTCCTCTTGAGTGTCTCTGGGGCCTTGCCGGTCGGGATGTGCGCAATCGCGTACTCGAAGCTTCAACTCCCGAACAGCGACTACAAGTCTTCGAGCAATGTTTATTGGAGCAGACTATTGCGCCGTTGGAGCGTTCCCGGGCCCTGCGGGGAGCGTTGCATTACATCGAGCGGAAACTCCCAGCAGTACAGGTCGGCGACTTGGCTTCGACACTTGGAATCAGCCGCCGCCGATTCATCCAGGTCTTCAGTGATGAGATCGGACTCACTCCCAAACTGTTCTGCCGTGTCCGTCGCTTTCAGCAGGTTCTTCGCACTCTGCACGTCGTACGCGACTTGGACTGGTCCGATCTCGCGCTCTCCTGCGGCTATTTCGATCAGGCGCACTTCAACCACGATTTCCGAGCGTTTTCCGGGATGACTCCTAGCCATTATTTGAAATGCCGTACTCCGCACGTGAACCACGTACCTCTAGTGGACTAACCGCGGGGTGGGCCTTTGCGGCCTGCGATCTCGCGGAATTGCACATTTTTACAAGACGCCGGAATTGCCCGCGCGAGATGATTGTGTCGTACTCTTTTGCAACGCGAGGTGAAGCTATGTCAGTAAAACCTATTCCTGCCGGATATCACACGGTTACGCCCTACCTGACAGTCAGCGATGCCAGGCGCCAAATTGATTTTTTGAAGCAGGCCTTCGGCGCGAAGGTAAGCGAAGCGCTTCATGAGGACGCAGAAGGCAATATTCGACATGCAGAGTTAAAGATCGGCGATTCGATGATCATGATCGGGCAGGCAAGAGATCAATGGAAGCCGCGTCCAGCGGGCTTTTATCTCTATGTGCCGGACTGCGACGCGCTATACAGGCAGGCCATCAAGGCCGGAGGAAAATCGTTGATGGAGCCTGCCGATCAGTTTTATGGCGACCGCAACGCAGGCGTGGAAGATGCGGAAGGGAATCAGTGGTGGATTGGCACCCACATTGAGGACGTAGCGCCGGACGAGATGCAGAGGCGCATGCAGGCGGCTTCCGCAACCCAGTCCAAGTAGCAAGCTTCAGGAGCGGAGGCCTTCACGCGTCGATTCGCTCCTGAGCTCTTGCTCGCTATTGCGAATCACCTGCTCCGCCAGGTTGAGATAGCGGCGAGCTTCGCCGGGCATGTCGCGTTGAAACTTGCGCTGGAAGAGCTCTTCGACGTTGCGGAAGAATTCCTGCAACTCGGTGTCATCGATGCGGCTCTGCTGTCTTCTCTCCATGGGCCCTCAGATCTTGCGATTCTGACTTAATCCGCGAAGCTACCGCAG
>JAFAUE010000091.1 GCA_019243475.1 Acidobacteriota bacterium
GAAACCATTTGACATTCCCGGTGTTGAATATTTATACATAGAGATGCATATTCATGCATCATGTCCAAGCTCACGAGGCAGCAATTGATTTTGCAGCTTATCGAAAACGGGAACGTGGCGAACCAGGAGGACCTGCGGCGCGCGCTGGCGCGGCATTCGCAGCGGGTGACTCAGGCTACGCTTTCCCGCGACATCCATGAGCTTGGAGTTATCAAAACGTCCAATGGCTATGTTCGCGCGCAGTCCCCGGCGGACACGGCTCTTCCCTCCGTCGAACGGCTGGTCCGAGAGTTCGTGTTGAGCGTGCGCGAGGCCCAGAATCAGCTCGTCGTCAAGACTGCCGTCGGCAGCGCCCAGCCCGTCGCCGCAGCACTGGATGCCGAGGGATGGCAAGAGTGCCTGGGCTCAATCGCCGGCGACGACACCATTCTTATTATTTGCGAGAACAAGCACGACGCCGAGCGCGTGGCCAGCCGCATAAGGGAGATGCTTGCTTAATGGAATCGCAACTCCAGACCGCGGTCGTTGGCGCGACCGGATACGCCGGATTTGAACTCGCGCGATTGCTCGGGCGACATCCTCGTCTTGCTAAGCCTCTACTCTTTACCCGCGAAGCGGCCGGCTCCAAAGATCTAACCGACTTCTATCCGCAAGTTCTGGGCAATGGGCAGTTGCGCCTGCAGCCGTTTGATTGGCAGAAGCTGAGCGAGGGCAATGTGGAACTTCTCTTTCTCGCCACTCCGCATGAGACCTCGCGCGAGTGGGTTCCCGAAGCTATGCAGCGCGGGATGAAGGTTATCGATCTAAGCGGAGCCTGGCGGTTGAAGAACACTGCCCATCGCCAGGTCTATGCGTTCCACGACGCCGATTCGGCCGCCGCGCAGCAGGTGAGCGACGCCGCCGTTTACGGATTGCCGGAGCTTCGCTCTCAACAGATATCCGGCTCGCAACTGGTCGCGAACCCCGGTTGCTACGCTACGTCGATTATTGTGGCTTTGGCGCCTCTGGTTCGAGCGGGGATCATCGATCGCAGCGCCGGCATTATCTGCGATTCCAAATCGGGAGTCTCCGGAGCAGGGAAGCAGCCGACACCGACAACACACTTCGTCGAGGTTGCCGACAATCTTTCCGCGTACGCCGTCTTCACGCACAGGCATCTCGGAGAGATTCTCGAGCAGCTGGAGCTTGACGAGACGGAGCTGACGTTCACCCCGCATCTGCTGCCGATTCCGCGCGGAATTCTATCGACCATCTACGTACGTCTCGAACAATGTATGACGGCGGTCGAAATTGAATCCATCTACGCGCAGTTCTATGCGAATCGACCGTGGGTACGAGTTTTCGGGACCAGGCTGCCGCAGATTCGCTATTCCCTGCAGACGAACTATTGCGACGTCGGTTTCAATCTGAGCAGCGACGGCAAGCGCATGGTGATCGTCTCCTGTCTCGACAACCTTATGAAAGGCGCAGCCGGACAGGTGGTGCATAACATGAACGTGATGTTCGGTTTTGGGGAGAAGGAAGGCCTGAATTGAGAGTCGTAGTCAAAATCGGCGGCGCTGCCCTGGACAACAAAGAACTTGTGCACAACTGTGCTCGCGCCATCGTCGACCTCACCGATGGAAATAGGCATCAAGTTGCGGTCGTGCATGGAGGCGGCGTGGAACTTACCCGTACGCTTCATCAGCTCGGCAAAGAAAGCAACTTCGTAGATGGCCTTCGGGTCACCGATTCGGAAACTCGCGACGTTGCCTTGATGGTTCTTGCGGGAAAGGTGAATAAGGCGCTGGTCGCAGCAGTTGCTGCTCTGGGAAAGCCAGCGATTGGTATCTGCGGGGCCGATGGCCTCACCTTCCGCGCCCGCAAGAAGAAGACCAATGGATGCGATCTCGGTTTTGTCGGCGAGATCTGCTCGGTCGATACGCGGTGGATCGATGCGATCTGGAACGCCGGCGGCATTCCTGTGATCTCCAGTGTTGCCCTCGGAACAGACGGTCAGTACTACAACGTCAACGCCGACCAGACTGCCTCCGCATGTGCTGCGGCGTGCAAGGCCCACGCACTCATATTTCTCACCGACGTTGCCGGCGTGAAGGACGCAGATGGCTCCGTAATTCGCTGGCTGCACAACAATCAGATCGACGACCTGGTGAAGAACGCAGTGGTACGCGGTGGAATGCTTCCCAAATTGGAAGCCTGCCGTGAAGCGCTGCGGCGCGGTGTGGGGCGAGTGCGCATTTTACCGGCGAGCGAAGTCAATGTTCTGCCCGATTTCTACACCTGCAAGATCGAATGTGGAACCGAGGTGATGGCAGCATGAATGCCGGCCAAGCCAAACAAAAAGAAGCGCAGCTCCTGCTGCCCACCTATGACCGTGTACCGCTGGTGCTCGAACACGGCAAGGATGTGTACGTTTATGACGTCGACGGCCGCAAGTATCTCGACTTCGTGAGCGGCATTGGCGTGAACGCGCTGGGCTACGGCGACAAGGCTGTCCTCAAAACGATCGCAAAACAGTCGTCCAGGTTGATTCACTGCTCCAACCTTTACTTCCATGAGTTCACGGCGGAACTGGCGGAGCGTCTCACTCGCATCTCCGGGCTCGACCGAGTCTTTCTGTCGAACAGCGGCACAGAAGCATGGGAAGGCGCGCTGAAGATCGCACGGGCTTACGCCAAGAAAACTGCGAGGCTTGACGCGGAGCCGAAGTGGCGTGTGCTGGCGATGTCTAATTCGTTCCATGGGCGGACGTTTGGTTCGCTTTCGACCACTGGCCAGGCAAAGTATCGCGAAGCTTTTGCTCCGGTGGTGCCGGGCATCGAGTTCGTTACGTTCAACGATGTCGAGGACTTAAAGCAGAAGTTCAACGATAGTGTTTGCGCTATTGCGCTTGAGGTGGTGCAGGGCGAGGGCGGGATTCAGCCAGTGTCGCGCGAATTCCTTGAGACCGCGCGCGCGCTCACGGCAGGAAGCGGCGCGCTGCTGCTGATCGACGAAATTCAGAGCGGCCTCGGACGCACCGGTGAATGGTTTGCCTATCAGCACTATGGAATCAAGCCGGACGTGGTTACGGTCGCTAAGCCAATTGCGGGCGGTCTCCCACTCGGCGCCATTATCACGACCAGCGAGGCCGCCGGCGCACTGACTGCCGGTATGCATGGCAGTACCTTCGGCGGCGGACCGCTCGTTTGCGCTGTAGCCTGCACGGTTATCGACCAAATCGAGGAGCGGAAGCTGCTCAACTCGAATCGCGATCTGGGCAAGTATTTCGTCAAGAAGCTCGAAGGCCTGCAGAAGAAGCACTCGTGCATCATGCAGGTGCGAGGCCTGGGCTTAATGGTCGCCGCTGAAGTCAATTCGGCAGACCTCGCCAAGGCTACCGTACCGGCAATGCAGGAACGCGGCGTCATCATCAATCGGACGCATGAAACCGCTCTGCGTTTTCTGCCGCCATACACGATCAAGAAGAAACATATCGATGAAGTAGTAAAGGCGCTCGACGCGACGTTAAGCCAACTTGAACCCATGTACCCGAAACCAAAGGCGCAGAACGTTCCCGAAGCGGAACTGCTGGCGCAGGGGAGCACACATTGAGCACTCGCGCTGTTACCGCCATGCCTCTCGAACCAACGCCGTCCACGCTCGCCGGACACACCTGGTGTGAGGACCTCATTTCCATCAACGATCTTGGTCCATCGGGCGTTACTGCCGTGCTTGAACTCGCGGCTCTGATGAAGTCGCGGCCGACGGCATTCCGCGGAGCACTGGGCGGCAAACAAATCGTAATGTTCTTCGAAAAGCCCTCTCTGCGCACGCGGCTAACGTTCGAAGCCGGCATCGCCAGCCTTGGCGGGCACGCCTTCTTCGTCGATCAGACCGGTTCTCGCATCGACGCTCGCGAGAGCCTGAGCGACATCGCTCACAACCTCGAGCGCTGGGTCGATGGCGTCGTGCTGCGAACATTCGCGCACTCCACCGTCACAGGCATGGCTCAACACGCAAGCATCCCAGTGATCAATGCCCTAAGTGATCTCGAGCATCCTTGCCAGGCGCTGGCTGACTACCTCACGCTGCAGGAGAACTTCGGTGATCTAGGCAACGTGAAGCTTGCTTACGTCGGCGACGGCAACAACGTCGCGCATTCCCTAATTCTTGCCGCGGCATGTGCCGGCAGCACAATCCGTGTGGCTACGCCACAAGGTTACGAGCCCAATGCGGAGATCTTGAAGCAGGCCAAAAAGATCGGCGCAACCACTGGCGCCAACATCCAGTTGCTAAACGATCCGGTAAAGGCGGTCAGCGGAGTCGATGCCATCTATACCGACGTTTGGGCGAGCATGGGACAGGAATCAGAGGCTGCGCAGCGCAAACAAGTTTTCGGCGGCTTTCAGGTCAACGACAAGCTTTTTGCTCAAACCGCTCCGCACGCGATCTTCATGCATTGTCTGCCGGCGCACCGTGGAGAAGAAGTCGCTGCCGAAACCATCGACTCCTCGCGCTCCGTCGTCTTCGACCAGGCGGAGAACCGGTTGCACGTTCAGAAAGCCATCATGCTGATGTTGCTGGGCGGCATTGCTACCGATAGCTCGCAAATTCGCAATGGCGCCAGTACGTCCTCGCGCACTTCCAAGAAACCAAGGAGAGTTCATGCCTGAGAAAGTGGTACTCGCGTATTCCGGAGGTCTCGATACCTCAATCATCATCCCCTGGCTGAAGGAGAACTACTCCTACGACGTGGTCGCGATGGTGGCGAACGTTGGCCAGGGTGAGGACCTCGATGCTGTTGTCGCCAAGGCCTACAAGACCGGAGCTTCGCACGTCATTGTGCGCGACATGCGCGAGGAGTTCCTGACCGGCTATGTCTTCCCGGCGATCGCCGCCGGCGCTGTATATGAGCACAAGTACCTTCTCGGCACGTCGCTCGCGCGACCAGTAATCGCTAAGCACCAGGTCGAAGTTGCGATTGAGGAGAACGCCACCGCGGTCGCGCACGGCTGTACCGGAAAGGGAAACGATCAAGTGCGCTTCGAGCACGCGTATCAGGCGCTGGCCCCACAACTAAAAGTCATCGCTCCGTGGCGCGAGTGGAGCCTGAAGTCGCGCGAGGATTGTCTCGTTTACGCGGAGAATCACGGAATCCCCGTTGCCGCAAGCCGTGAGAAGATCCACAGTCGCGACCGTAATCTGCTGCATATCAGTCATGAAGGCGGCGAGCTCGAGGATCCAGCTAACCCTCCGCTCGAAACCACCTGGACCTGGACGAACTCGCCGCAATCGGCTCCCGATAAACCCGAGCAAGTGGAGATCAGCTTCGTCCAGGGCGTTCCCGTTTCGGTAAATGGCAAGAACCTCTCCCCAGTCGGTCTATTGGAAAAACTGAACGACATTGGGGCGCGCAACGGAATTGGCCGTGTAGATCTGGTGGAGAATCGATTTGTCGGGATTAAGTCGCGCGGCTGCTATGAGACGCCTGGCGGCACGCTGCTGCTCACCGCGCATCGCGAGTTGGAAGCCCTGTGCCTCGATCGCGATCTGATGCACTTCAAGCAGCACCTCGCTCTCAAATATGCCGAGTTGGTGTACTTCGGGCTGTGGTTCACTCCGCTGCGCGAGTCGCTCGACGCGTTTGTGCAGAGCACGCAGCGCGAGGTCACAGGTACCGTGGGCCTGAGCCTTTATAAAGGCAACGTCTCTGTCACCGGTCGTCAGTCGGAGTACTCGCTCTATCGCACCGATCTTTCCTCGTTCACCATGGGCGAGAGCTACGACCAGAAGGATGCCGCCGGATTCATCCGCATCCTGGGCTTGCCCGCGCGCTCGCGCGCCATCCTGCGCAAGACAACTCCCGAAGAGGAGGCAGTGACGGCGTGAAGATGTGGGCAGGCCGGTTTCGCCGGCCGCTGAATCCGGAATTCGAGCAGTGGCAGCGGTCGTTTCCATTCGACAAACGGCTGCTGCCCCATGAGATCGCCGCCAGCATGGCGCACGCTCGTGCGCTGTCGCGCGCCGGTGTGCTCTCCGACGCGGAGCTGCGCTCTCTGCTTAACGCTCTGGAACACATTGCGCGTGCCTCCGAGTCCGATCCCGAGTTCGTTCAGGACAGCGAGGCCGAAGATGTCCATCACTTTCTCGAACGCCGTCTGGTAGAGCTTGCTGGAGACGTAGGACTTAAGCTCCATACTGGTCGCAGCCGCAATGAGCAGATTGCCACCGATCTGCGCTTGTTCGTGCGCGAGACCATCGAGCAGCTTCAGACCAGAATTGTCGAATTCGTCGAGAGTGTTTTAGAAAAAGCAAAAGCAGCCGGCGAACACGCGATGCCGGCGCACACGCATCTTCAGGCGGCCGAGCCGGTGCTGGTTGCGCATTGGCTGCTGGCGTACGGGGAGATGCTGCTTCGCGATTACACCCGTCTCGCCGACGTTCGCGCGCGCTTGAATTTCTGCCCGTTGGGCTCGGGTGCCGTGGCTGGGGCCACGCTCGCGCTCGACCGCGAAGGCATGGCTCTGGAACTTGGATTCACCGCCCCCATGGCCAACAGCATTGACGCGACCAGCGACCGCGATTTTGCCATTGAGTTTGTTCAAGCTGCCTCACTCGTCGGAATTCATTTAAGCCGGTGGGCAGAGGAGATGATCCTCTTCTCAACACGTGAGTTTGGATTCGTCCGCCTGCCGGAGACGTACTCCACCGGCAGCAGCGCGATGCCGCAGAAGATGAATCCCGACGCGCTCGAACTCATCCGCGGCAAGGCCGGACGG
>JAFAUE010000142.1 GCA_019243475.1 Acidobacteriota bacterium
TACAGCGAACTGCCTTGCGGCAACTTCATTCTCCCCAACGATGATGACTCGTTGAATGCCAGGCTTCTCCGCAGTCTCGAAGGCTTTTTTCAGACGAAAGCTCTCGTCGCCGAGTTCGACGAGAATGCCGGCTAATCGCAACTCGCGCGCGAGCTTAGCGGCCTCAAGGTTCATACCTGAACCAAGCGGGGCAATGTAAGCTGATGGTGCTGACGCGACGCTGTTTGCGTCCGATGCTGCGGAAAGCGCCATCACGAAACGGTCCTCGCCGATGGCGAAGCCGATTCCTGGCGCGCGCGGACCGCCGAGCGCTTCTGACAAGCCGTCATAACGACCGCCTCCCAAAATGGCATTCTGCGCGCCCAGACTCCCCTGAGTGAACTCAAAGGCGGTGCGGGTGTAGTAGTCGAGTCCACGCACCAGGCGGTCATTGATGACGAACGGCACGTCCGTGGCGCGGAGGATCTTCCGTACTTCTTCGAAGTGCTCACGATCCGCTTCGTCGAGAAAGCCGCTGATGCGCGGCAGCGTTTCGATGATGGGCTGGTCCTCAGGAACCTTGCAATCAAAGACCCGCAGCGGATTTGTGACTGCTCGGCGTTGGCAATCAACGCACATGCGCTCTACCACTCCGCTGAGCGCCTGGCGCAGCGCTTCGTTGTATGCAGGCCGGGAACTTGGCGACCCAACGGAATTGAGTTGAAGAGTCCAGTCCTTGATGCCAAGCCGTTGGAGCAGCATCACCAGCATCTCGAGCACCTCGGCATCGCGGGCGGGCGACTCGCTGCCTGCGGAGGGCGGACCGATCACTTCAGCCCCAATTTGGTAAAACTGGCGATAGCGTCCCTTCTGTGGACGCTCGCGGCGAAACTGCGGGCCGATGTAATAGAGCTTCTGCAGTCCAGGACGCTCCCACAGCTTGTGCTCGATATACGCGCGCACAACTCCAGCCGTGTTCTCCGGGCGCAGGGTGAGTGACTGAGCTTTTTCCGATTGCGCCCGCGCACGGTCTTCCCAGGTGTACATCTCCTTGGAAACAATGTCTGTGGCTTCGCCTACGCCGCGAGCAAACAGCTGTGTATCTTCGAAGATCGGCGTGCGAATCTCGGCGAAGTTGTAGAGCGAAAACACGTCGCGCGCGGTTTGTTCCACGCGGTTCCATAACTCGGTTTCCGGGGGAAGCAGATCGCGCGTGCCGCGCACGGCTTTGATGGTCAATTTCGCATCACCTGCAGGAAATTGTGACTTTGTGAATTCGCAATTTGGAATTTCGTAATTTTGTGATTTCGTAATTTCGTGATTTGAAAACCTCTCTGCCCCTCAGATGTGCAGCGCTAAAATGGCGCGAACCATGGCAGAGTTCTGCATGGACTTTAGCGGCGCGCTTTGGTCCTCATTGCCATAATCATTCTCCTCATCTTCCTGTTCAAGTAGACGAATCAACCGCCTCCGCGCTGAAATACTCGGATTCTCAACTCCCCGGTTCTAGCGAGTAATCCGACCGCGGCTTCGGCCACGTCACGTTGGAGGCGAGATCGATGGCAAATCTCTGGGAGACTCATACCGTGTTTACTCTTCGAAGTATCGACGATTCGTAAAACTTTTCGAACTGCGTTTTCTGCTTGATTCACGACGGTGCTGTCTTCTCTCATCAAGAGAGTGTTGCACATCTCTGAGAGCTTCTCGTTCTAGCCAGTACGATGGCTGCCTCGCTCCCGCAGATACGTTTGCGTATATTCCAGATAATTACGCGCATAGCGCAGGATCATTTCTTCGCCTTCCGTGGTGAGCTTTTTGCGGACCTTTCCGGGAACGCCCATTACCAACGAGTTTGGTTCGATCACCATTCCTTCAGGAATTACCGTTCCGGCGGCGACGATCGAGCCTCGTCCGATACGCGCTCCGTTCAGGATGATGCTGCCCATTCCTATGAGGCAGGTGTCCTCGATGCTGCAGCCATGCAGTGTGACGTTGTGACCGACAGTTACCCATTCGCCAACGTCCACTGAATACTGATTTCGCATTCCGTGGAGCACACAGCAGTCCTGGACGTTTGAGTAAGCGCCGATGCGAATGGAATTTACGTCACCCCGGACTACAGCATTCATCCAAATACTGGCCTGCTCCCCCAGCACTACATCTCCTATAACCTGAGCAGATTCATCGACGTAGCAGGAATCCGGAATGGTCGGGCGAATCCCTTGATAGGAGCGGATCATGCCGGATTCTCCGTCGTCCGCCACTCCTCCTGCGGGCTGAGCATAAGGAACGAACCTATCACGCGAATCTGGCGCCCTCAAGCCGGATTCACTGTTCTGCGACAAACGATGCGATACTACTAATGTGGGAGTGTTGCACCCCGAATGTGCTTGACTTGCACAGGGAAGGCTGCAATAACTACTCAATCCAAACGGGAAAAGTCTGGGGGTGTAGGTATTGGCGGAAGTTAGAGTGCAGGAGGGAGAGCCCTTGGAAAATGCCCTCCGCCGCTTCAAACGCAAAGTCCAACAGGAAGACATCATCAAGGAAGTAAAGCGGCATTCTTTCTATCTCAAACCCGGCGAAAAAAAGCGCGTGAAAGAGGCGCTGGCGCGAAAGCGCAACCGGAAGAAAGTTCGTAAAGAACAGGACTAGCAACCTGAGAGAGGCCGCCAAACAGGCGGCCTTTGTCATTCGGCAAGACCAGCCGCAGAAGAGTTTGCAGTAAACCATTCCGGAAACGGAATGGAGGGCCGAACCCAAATCGGGAAGATTCCCACGAATCGAGTTTCCCCCGTCGCCAAGAGGAGGAAGCGCATGCAGTTCGCGGGAGACGACGGGGGCGAATCATATGGAGTTTCAGGACAGGGTTCTGAAATGCATCGACTGCGGCGCTGAGTTCATTTTCACGGCTGGCGAACAGCTTTTCTTTCACGACAAACAGTTCAAGAACGAACCAAAGCGCTGCAAGCCCTGCAAGACCAAGCGCGCTGCGGCAGTGGGCGCTGCTCCGCCCACGAACTATCAGAAGGTTGAGACGCGCACAACCTGCTCGCATTGCGGAAAAGAAACTACGGTTCCGTTTAAGCCCACGCAGGGCCGTCCGGTGTTCTGTCGCGAGTGCTTCCAGCAGCGCCGCGCGGCCAGTGCCACGGCATAAGTTCCGCGTAATTACCCGAGCACCAGAGGTTCGAGACCCGCAGGGTGGTCGTCTGCCGTTGGCTCAACTTACCTCAGGTCATGTCCCCACTGGGCCCACTTTGCCCGGCTTCGGTAATCTTCAATTCCGAGACCCCGGAAGCTACAGTGTCCGGCATGGCCTATTTCCCCAAGGCAAGTTCCTCGATCCGGGCTCCCCGGACATCGTTTTCCACCCCAGAACCTGCGGATTTCAGGGTCGAAGACCAGGTGATTCGCGGGCATTTGCACAGGCTGTCCACGACCGGCGGCTATGCGGCCTTGGAGCGGAAACTCAGCGGCGGAACGCTCGCCGAAATCGAGATCCCAACTCCGCTTGGACGCATCTGCGGGCTGATTGAGTTCCTGGAGCGCCGGGCGGCAAAGTCTTCCGCTTCCGAACTGGCATTTCGGTTCGTGGGACTGGACGACCTTCACTTCGAGCGTCTGCAGTCGGCACTCAAACAATACGGGTGAGAAGCGCGAGGGTTTCGAGTTTCAGGTTTCGAGTTTCAAGATCGGAAAGCCATGTTGCGCTCCATGGCAACCACGCGGTCAGGTTCGAACAGGACCTTTGCCGGCCCGAAGCTTGAAACTCGAAATCGCATTCTGTCCCGCCTAATTCAAGCGCGCATTGCTTCAAGCAACGCGAAGCAATACTATCTCTGAAGTCATGCCTTCCTCTTCCGGCTTCACCTGAAGCTAAATTCTTGACGCCCGGGTTGTCGTCAACCACTCACGCTTTCACGTCAAGGAAAGGAAGAGCTCATGCGCGTTCTTCGCGTAATTTTGCCGTTGTTCCTCTTCGTCTTCGCGTCAGCCGAATCTGGCACGCCTGAACGGCATTTCACATTTCATTATGCTTTCACTGTCCACAACATAAATTCCGGTTTCCCCCTCCGAATATGGATTCCCCTGGCACACTCCGATGATTTCCAAACCGTGAGAGTGATCTCGCAAACCGGCGATCTTCCCTTGCGACGAACGCGCGCCGCATACGGCAACGAAATGCTGTTTGCCGAAACGGGAAAGGCCGACAAACAGGACTACAGCTTTGAAGTCGTGTACGACGTAGTGCGTCGTCAGAGCAGCGCACATGCTGCCGGACTGCTGCGCGTCGCCGACCGGCAGCGCCTGCTTTCTCCCGACAAGCTCGTTCCCGTAAAAGGCATTCCGGCCGAACTTGCTGAGCGACAGGCGGCCAATGTGAAAGGCGGCGACTATGAAAAAGCTCGCGCCTTCTACGAATATGTGCTGGCGAATATGCGCTACGACAAGAGCGGCACTGGATGGGGACACGGCGACGCGCTATACGCATGCAGCGCAAAACATGGCAACTGCACCGACTTCCATGCCTTGTTCATCTCCATGGCTCGGTCGCAACATATTCCAGCGCGCTTCGAGATCGGATTCTCCATTCCTACCGACAAGCACTCCGGAGAGATTCCTGGATACCACTGCTGGGCCGACTTCTACAGCCAGAATCGCGGATGGATACCAGTGGACATCTCCGAAGCCTGGAAGCATCCAGAGCAGCGCGAGTTCTTTTTTGGGCATTGGGATGAGAACCGCGTTCAGTTCAGTGTCGGACGCGACATCAGATTGTCGCCAACGCAGGCGGGAGAAGCTCTGAATTACTTTGTGTACCCATACGTCGAACTTGGCGGACAACAATATTTGAACGTGGCCAACCACTTTAGCTTCGAGGATGTGGGAACGCGATCGATCACGGCAGCCGGAAATTGATAAACCCCTAAGAACGCAATCGGCAATCGCGAGTAAGTTGGCGGCACCCCTCACTACGCCTTCTTGAGATTGCCTGATTGCGGAGCACTTGGTAGTGTCCTAACGCAGATTTAGGACACTACCGAGCGATTACTATTCCTGCGTCATCACCTTCTACCTTTTGATACGCTAAGAAGTTCGTCTTCACCTGGAAGTTCACTCTGTTGATCTGGGGCATTCATGAGTCTTCTTCGTTCTTATGGTTACCGGTGCACTGCAATTGCCATCGTCGTCTGCTCGTCTCTGTTTTTCATTCAAAGCGCGCGTTCGCAGAATCCCGCCAATTTGCAGGTCACGCGCAGCGATGATGAAAAGCGTAGCTACCGTTCTGCGATGGAACAGGCCGATCAGAAGATCTCCGAAGAGGTGAAAGCTCGTTCCGAACTGGTTAAGAACCTGGAGTACTTAACCACGGAAATCGGCGCGCGCCTTACTGGCTCGGCGCAGATGAACCGCGCCAGCGACTGGACGCTGCAGCGCTTCAAAGATTACGGAGTTGACGCGCATCTTGAGACCACCGAAATCGCTCATGCCTGGACTCGTGGACAAGACACCGCAGAGATCACCGAGCCAATTAGCAAGATTGTCGGCATTCGGTCAATGGGATGGAGCAAGGCGACGAACGGTACTGTGACCGGAAGTGTCATTTACCTGAACGTCACGGATGCGGCCGACCTGGCGAAATACAAGGGCAAACTAAAGGGTGCGATTCTGATGACGCGCGCTCCCGCCGACGTGCCATCGGATACAGATGTTCCTAACAACGCCTACGATGCAGTGATCCCGCCCAGTCACGGCATACCGCCCGCCGGAGCCCTAGGTCGCTTCCGCGAGCGCCAGCAAATCACGCAGATGGCTGCAGACGAGGGCGCCGCGGCTGTGCTGATGGACAGCGGCAAGACCGATGCTCTCTTCAACATGACCGGCGGTTTTCGCTACGAGCCGTCGCAGCTCCCCACTGCATTCCTCACGCATGAGGATTACTCGCTGATTTATCGCTTACTGCAGGCCGGACAAGTGACGATGAAACTTAATTTGACCGGGACGTTCACTTCCGGTCCGGCAAAGACATCGATTACCGTGGCTGAGATCAAAGGCAGTGAGCATCCTGACGAGCGCGTGATCATTGGCGCCCACCTGGACTCCTGGGACTTGGGACAGGGTGCGCTGGATAACGGAACCGGCGCGATGGCTGTGCTGGAGGCGGCCCGAACTTTGCATGCGCTTGGATGGAAACCGAAACGCACAATTACCTTCATCCTGTTCACTGGTGAAGAGCAAGGCGGTGCCGGGGCGGATTTGTTCGTAAAGAATCACGCGGCGGAAATTCCCAAAATGGATGCGGTGCTGGTTCTCGACTTGGGCACGGGAAAGGCGTTTACGATCTGTCTTGAGAACCAATATGAGACCGCTTCGCTGATGGAGGAGATCTATCGGCCGCTGCAGGAGATTTTCAGTCTCGATTCGCTGGACACGCGATTCTACGGCTCATCCGATCACATTGAATTTCTCAACAAAGGGGTGCCGGCATACTTCTGCCTGCAGAAACCGGACCATTACCGCCAGGCACATCACAGCCAGGCCGACACCTTCGACAAACTTATTCCTGACGAGATCAACGAAGGAGCGGCCCTGCTTGCGGCCTGGGCATGGAACGTGTCGGAGATGCCGCAGCCATTGCCGCATCATGCACCACGAGAACAACGAGGAGAATAGGCCTTTCAACCCGCATTACCAGATCACTTCTAATTCCTTATACGCTCGAAATTTCGCATCAGACGTCACGACCGGAATGCCCTCACACAAGGCTTGCGCAATGATCATTCGGTCAAAGGGATCGACGTGATGCCAGGGCAACTCGAAGAAGTAATACCCATGCTTGGCCGTGTAGGGAAGCACTTGCAGCTTGAAACGGTCAATCGCTGCAGCCACGACGTCCTGAGCAAGATTCAGCTTCTTCTTCGAGTGCTTAATCGCGATTTCAGTAATTGAGATTGAACTGATCTCGGCTTCCGTTACGGCGGGTTCGATGGCTGACGCAGCAGTGGCCGAGAGACGCTCCGGCGATGCGATTGCCCAAATAAAGGTCGCCGTATCGAGCAAGAGACGCATTTAATAGCGGCCTGCGAGGAAATCTTCAAATTCTTCGTCCGTCATCGGCTTCCACCAATCTGGGTCCACTTCCACAACCTTGCCTCGAAGGAACCCAAACTCCCGCTTTCCGCTGCCGCGGTGTGAAGTGCGAACCAGGTCCACGACCGGCTTGCCCCTGCGGCAAATCGTGACCGCCCGTCCCTCTTCAACCGCCTTAATGAGTTCCGTCAGCCGATTTCTGGCCTCTGCGACGCTCACTTTCATGAATCTATGTTAGCCATTTAAGATGGCTATTTCAAGAAAGTCTTGGGGAAACAAAATGGCCGCTCCAAAAGGAGCGGCCGAGTGAGGACTATCAGAGGAAGAAGCTAAAACTAATCTCCGAGCACCGGCTCCTCGGCTTCGATGTTCGTCTGTGCCGGTTTTGGAGCGGGTGCTATCAGGTTCGACACCGGCACGAAGCCGCTGTCGGGAACCGGTTCTTTCAGGATTTCCTTGCGGTAAAGCGCCATCATGCGCGCGTTGTCGGCATCCTGCTTCATCTTCGCGTCGCGTGCGCGAATCTTCTCTTCGCGAGCATTCTTGGCGATGCCGAGTTCGTCCAAAGTGGTGTTGGCGCCGGCCTTCACATGTTCTTCGTTCAGGCGGAGCTTATGCGTGGTGTCTTCAAGGCCCACGTTCTTGCCGCCGGCGAAGATCTCGTGCCGACCGTGCTCTTCGTACCATTTGGTCAGCGTAGCGGTCATGTGCATCTTCTCGATGATGTTCCGCCAGCCCACTCCGGTGTTGTAGGCGCAGAAGGAGATTTCACCCTCCTGCGTGGCGTAGGGAATAATGCACTGCTCGGTACGCCGGAAATCGTAGTTGAAGAGATCCTGGAACCACATGCCGGCAACAAACAGGAAGTTCCAGCGATCTTTGCGGCGTTTCTCGATGTCTTCCAGCGTGCGAGATTCCTTCACGCTGCCGTACTTTTTGTCGGCATTCTTGCTGGCACCGAAGGATTTGTCGAACTTCTGCAGCAGGTCCCGCAGCTTGAAGTGTGTGGGAGCAGAGAACGGATCGTAGTTCCGTATCAGCGCCAGGGCCATGCCCAGGACGGAGAGGAAACGCCCGCGCGCCGCATCGTTAATGCGCGCCACGTCCTTTGCCAGACGCTCCATCTTTAAGAACGCTGGAACCGGTGCGGCCTCTTTAGTTTCCTTGTCGATCATCATCGCCGTACCGATGCCGCAGTTCGGATGGCATCCGCACGACAGCTGTCCCCAATCCGCATTTGGACCATGAACAAGATCGGCCCAATCGGAGAAGGTGCTCATGAAGGAGATCGGGAACCAATCCCGTGTAGGCTCACCCAGTCCGACCTGGTTTTTCACGTCATGCGCGAGATGCGAGAGCGTGTAGCGCTGCGCCGTCCGCCGTTCGTCGGTGACTTCCTCGTCGCGTCCAGTGAAGGACACTGGTTGGAAGCTGAGGAAGCTGATGGTCTTGGGATTGTCGAGCGCGAACTGAATGATGCGGCCAACCTGCTCGTTGTTGATGCCGTTCACGATCGTCGTTACCGGGACAATTTCGACGCCGGCATTGTGCAGGTTATGGATTGCCTTGAGCTTTACGTCAAACAGGTTTCCGACCTTGCGATGCGAGTTCGCGGCATTGCCGATTCCGTCAAATTGGAGATAAACATAGCGCAGTCCTGCTTCCGCAGACTGGCGGCAGAATTCCTCGCTCTTGGCGAACTCAATGCCATTGCTCGCCGCCTGCACCGAGTTGTAACCGACTTTTCGCGAGTAAGCTACCGCGTCGAGGAAGTACGGAGAGAGCGTTGGCTCACCACCGGAGAACTGGACTGACATCTGGCGACGCGGCTTGATCGAGATCGCGTTGTCCAGCATCGTCTTGATCTCTTCCCACGTGAGCTCGTGGACGAATCCGACCTGGTTGGCGTCCATAAAGCACGGATCGCACATCATGTTGCAGCGATTGGTGAGGTCGATCGTCAGCACCGAGCCGCGGCCGTGCTTGATCGTCGATGTTCCATGGTTGTGGAGCTTCTCGTCGTTGTGCGCGCGGATGTCGCGTCCGGGAAAGACTTCTTCGAGATGGCGGAAGAACGCAGGATCCATGGCCATCACGTCTTCGAAGTGTCCGTGGATGGGGCAGTCCTTCACCATAAGGATCTTGCCGTCGCGCTCGATAATCTGAGCCTTGATCTCGCCGACTTTTTCGTTCAGCAGAATTTCGACCGGCATTTTGCCGTCGAGGATCTGCTGGCGAATCTCAGGAACGCAGCGCGGACACAGGGAGTCGGTAGTCCGCGGCCAGCCTAGCGGCGGCTTCTGCTTTTCGTATGACTTGAGGAGAGGCTTATCGGACCACTTCGGAGTGAATGAGGCGTTGGGCTTGATGCTGTTGAGAGTGTCAAATACCTGCCATGCGCCGTTCGCGGCGACGCTGATCGCTTTCTCAACATACTTAATGGCTTTCGGCATCCATGTGCTCCTCGCCGCTTGACTGCGCTTGGGGGCGGCGCCAAATTTTGACTGCTACCAGAACGTCGGACTGCGGTGACGAGTACACCACGACAGCCTCATCCTAACGGCAGCGCCGCTTAGGCCCAACCGTAATTCGCTGAACGGGGGTTACGAATCAGTGAACGGGGACTACGAAGACCTTAATGGAGAGGGGCTGTAAGTGTCAGAAACGGCGGACTTTGAAGGTGGCAGGTTGAAATCGATCGGACATGTCCGCAAGTACTCGCCGACGTTCAATACCTTGTGAACCCTCGACGATCGACTTGGTTGGTTGTTGGTTGCGAATCATCCCTGCGTAATGGTGAAAGTTCCGCTAGTGCATCCTGAACTGCCGGTGGTGAAGCTGAAATTGCCGTTCCCCATGGTGCCCAGGTATGTCAGCGTTCCAGTCCCCATCAAAGTCCCGTTGGTTGAACCGGAAGTAAATCCCACTGAGATATTCAGATTTGAGTTCGACTGAGACTGGGCAATGGCTTGCCCTGTAATTGTGAAGGTGCTCTGAGAATTAATCGCCCCAAAACATACAGTGTCAGGGTTGCTGACCGAAGTCACCGTTCCCGCCAGGCTGCTTCCGTTCTGGGTGAAGTTCACATGCAGAGTTGTAACTTCGCTGTTGCCGGTTGGCGTGAACGCCAGAGTCCAGGCTCCCGTGACAGTGGGTGCAATGCTGGTATTTCCCGACATGGAGGAGTAGCTGCAACTCGAAAACAGAGTCGCGGCGGCGATAGCGGCCAATACAAAAAGAGATCTCACACTCGTACTCCTTGGTAAAGCATACGAAGTGTGAAGCGCGGTTTTCACCCCTTAGTCGCGCTCTGTGACGAAATTGCAGGGACAAGTATGCTGACTCTGGGAGCCGGCTAGCTACTCATCCCATTCTGGGAAGCATCTCCCAGGTGATGCGCCGATAAGAAATCTGCAACGGGCGTTGCCAAGCGCAGCCGGAAACTCAATAGCGTGCGAGAGCCAACTCGTTGAAAACGCAAAGGGTCGCAAGACTAATAGCTTCGATTCGCATTTTTAATTGGTCATTCACGCTCCGCCGCTACTCTAATCCTGTATGACTGACAAGGCATTAAAACAATATTTATTTGCCAGCGATTTCGATCAGACGCTCACGTTCAACGACACCGGTTACGTGCTTAGCGAACTGGTCGGCATTCCCACCGCAGAGTTTGAGCGCAAAGCCAAGGGAATGGCGCGGCTGAATCTGGTACAGCAAGGCGCGGAACTCGCGTATCTATTGCTGCACGATCCTGAATTTAATTCTCGCGTGCGCAAGCAGCATCTGTATGAGGCAGGAAAACAGATTCGGCTGAAAGAAAACATTAAGTTGCTTTACGAACTGTTGGACGGCGGCGTCGAAGGATGCCATTTCGACTTCTACGTGCTCTCCGCATCGCCTGTGGAGGTAGTGCACTCCGCCCTGGAAGGAATCGTGCCCAGGAATCACATTTTCGGCACTCAGTTCGTGTATGACGCCGACGGACGCATCGAGCGAATCGAGCGTGCCACTGCCGGCTATGGGAAGGTAGCCGTTCTGGATCAATTGCAGGCGAACCTGCAAATCGCGCCTGACCACATCGTGTACGTGGGCGACGGTAGCTCGGATATTCATGTCATGCTGCACGTCAACACGCGCGACGGATTCACGATCGCAGTTTCTGAAGCCAAGCACGTAGCCCACATAGCCAAGCGCACGCTGCTCAGCACCAGCGCGGTGGCGGTGCTGGCTCCCATTCTGGAAGAGATTGTGCAATGGCCGAGGCTGAAGATTCGTCAACTCTTCGAGCTTCATGGCTTCCTGGTGCAGGAGTGGGACCAGGTGCGGACGGATTGGCTCACGCTTCGTGAGGAAGCAACGGAAACCGCGCAGAGCGCTGCCGCGAACTGACAGCTATCAGCAGCTCAATCCGGCATCTGGACGCGCGATACCGCGTCTTTACAGATGCCGGATTGAGCCGCTTTCACAAAACGGACTAACAAATCTCCTGCGATATTATTCCGAGAGCGCGTTTCTCGCGCAGCCCTCACTATTCCATGAAAGCCATTCGCGTTCATCAATTCGGCGGACCCGAGCAACTGAAGCTGGAAAACGTTCCCGATCCGGAACCAGAACCTGAGCAGGCGGTGGTGAAAGTCCATGCAGCAGGCGTAAATCCGTTCGAGACCTATATGCGAACCGGTACGTATGCCATCAAACCGCAGCTTCCCTACACGCCTGGCGCCGACGGCGCTGGAGTCGTGCTGAAAGTCGGTGCCGGGGTTGCTAAGTTCAAAGCAGGGGATCGGGTTTACATTGCCGGGAGCGTCAGCGGCACATACGCAGAGCAAGCGCTTTGTACCCACTCGCAGCTTCATCCTCTTCCCGCGAAGGTCTCGTTCGAGCAGGGTGCCGCTATGGGCGTTCCTTACGCAACGGCATATCGGGCGCTCTTCCAAAAGGCGAACGCTCTGCCGGGAGAAATTGTTCTGGTGCATGGCGCGAGCGGCGGAGTCGGATTGGCTGCCGTGCAACTGGCGCGCGCACACGGTATGACCGTGATCGGGACGGCCGGAACGAGCGAAGGACGTGAACTGGTGAAGCAAAACGGCGCACACCATGTTCTCGACCACTCACAACCCGATGTTG
>JAFAUE010000192.1 GCA_019243475.1 Acidobacteriota bacterium
GCACTACAACCTTATTTCCGCGTTGCACAAAAGCGTGCGCAACAGTGATGTGGATGCCTCGCTTTACTGGCTCGGCCGCATGCTTGCCTCCGGCGAAGATCCCATGTACATCGCCCGACGCGTCGTGCGCATGGCAGTGGAAGACATCGGCCTGGCTTCGCCGCAGGCGCTTAGCATCTGCATGGCCGCTCGCGACGCCTATGACTTCCTCGGCACTCCCGAAGGCGAACTCGCGCTGGCGCAGGCGGTCGCATATCTTGCACTCGCACCTAAATCCAACGCCATCTACACCGCCTTCGGCCAGGTTCAGGATGATGTGGAAAGGACGGTCGCCGATCCTGTCCCCCTGCACTTACGCAATGCGCCGACGGGACTGATGAAGGCATTCGGCTACGGCCAGGGCTATCAATACGCGCACAACATCGAGTCGAAGGTCGCCGACATGCAGTGCCTGCCCGACAATCTCCGCGACCGCCAGTATTACCATCCGACCAGCGAAGGATTCGAGCGCGAGCTGCACAAGCGGATGGAAGAAATAGTGCGAGCTCGCGAACAGGCAAAACAGAATCCTGCCGCAAAAGATGTGAAAAGCTAGCAGGGAACTCGTTACTTGACCGCCAATTGCCCCTGAAAGCCCTCGCAAGACACTCCTATAATTGAACAATTCGGGATCGGCCCCTTTAGAATTCCTAGCACCGTTGCAACGTCATTCGCTTTGTCCACGACTAACAATCCGCCGGAGTCATTGCGCAGGACTGAACGCCGCAGCACCCGTGTGCCCATCGAGGTGCAGATCGAAGTACATGCAAGACAGGTTGTCTTTGCAGGCGAGACCGTCGTCGTCAATCTTCATGGGGCGTTGATCAAGACTCCGGAACCCCTTGAGCGTGGCACTCAGATCACGCTTCATGTTCCTCTAACGGGAAAATCAGCGGCGGCGCGCGTGGTGTTTGTGGATTCTGAAGACTCGCACAGCATTGGAATCGAACTCGCCAAGCCGCAAAACATCTGGGGCATCTCTCTTACGCCGGACGATTGGGAAACTCGGGGAACCGACGTCGAAGAGCATCGCTAGCCGGCGGCTGCAATCATCGAATCAGCCCGTCGCCCGACCTTCAGCGAAGTCGTAAGACATCCAAAAAAAGAATGGCTCCTCAGGTAGGACTCGAACCTACAACCCTCCGGTTAACAGCCGGATGCTCTGCCATTGAGCTACTGAGGAGTATTGTTTTGCTTCCCGCCAGAATGGCGGAAAAGCGATTGCTTGTCCTCTTTTTATAGCATAGCTGCTGGACACTTGCCACGAACTACGCAGCGGAACGAGTTTTCGCGAAACACCCAACCGCTGAGACTTTAGCCTATCCTCTTAGGACTTTAGCTTTTCACACAACGGTCATGTTTGAGCGATACACGGAAAAGGCTCGTCGCGTCATTTTCTTTGCCCGCTATGAGGCGTCTCAGTTTGGCTCTCCTTACATCGAGACTGAGCACTTACTTCTGGGACTCATCCGCGAAGACAAAGCACTGAGCAGTCGATTCCTGCACTCCGGAAGCGCGACCATTCGGCACCAAATCGAGAATCACACCACGACACGGGAGACCATTGCCACTTCTGTCGATCTTCCTCTAAGCAACGAATCCAAACGTGTGCTGTGCTACGCGGCAGAGGAAGCCGAGCGGCTCTCGCACCATCACATCGGCACCGAGCACCTGCTCCTGGGGCTCTTACGCGAAGAGGAAGCCTTCGCCGCGCAAATCTTGACCGGGCGTGGCCTCCGGCTGAGTAAGGTGCGGGAAGAACTCGCGCGTCATTCGCACGAAGGCGCGCAGACGCCTCGACGACCTCTGACCGACGAACTCAGCCCATATATCAGCGACCTGGTGGATCAAACTCAGCCGCTGGTTGGGCGCCAGGAAGAACTGAATCGTCTTCTTGAAGTTCTGTGTCAATTCAATCGCAAGAATCCGGTGTTGGTGGGTGAGCGAGGCGTTGGCAAGAGAACCGTCGTGGGCGGCCTGGCTCGCCGCATAGCCGATGGCGATGTTCCTGGATCACTGCGGCAGAAGGCCGTTGTCGCCCTCGATCTGCCTCCCCTCCTGGTACTCGAGAAGGATGGCTCATGGCACGAGAGGCTCGATCTGGCGCTGCTAAAGGCTGCTGAAGATGGAAGAATTTTCTTCGTGAACCGGATGCATGACAGGCGCGGTGGAATTGCTCCCCTCTCTGCTATTCATGTCACGGAACTGCTGCAGCGTCCGATCATGGCGGGAAAAATCCAGTGCATCGGCACTTCTACTCCAGCATCATTCGCCAGGCTCAAGGCAGAGGGCCACTGGCTCGCAGAATACTTTGAACCGATTGAGATTGCACCTGCCGGCGAAGACAGCGCCGTTGCGGTGCTGCAGGGCATCAAGGGCGACTACGAGAGTTTCCACGGAGTCTCTTACACGGACGATGCCATTGCTCATGCGGTTGTCTGCGTCAGGAAGTACCTCACAACGCGTTTTCTACCGGGAGCAGCGGTCCATCTGATCGACGAGGCCGGCGCCAGCGCCCAGCTGCAGAAGGGTTCGCTGCCGGAAGAAGTTGTTGACGCTCAGAAACGCATTCGCTCGGCCGTGCAGAAAATGGAGGCGGCTATAACGAATCATGAATTTGAAATAGCCCGTTTGTATTCCGCTGAAGAACGCAAGGAGCGTGGCAACCTGAGAACTTTGCGCGAGAAGTACAACCTCGACAAGAACCCTGCCTTCACAGTCGGTCCTGCGGAAATTGAACGTGCTGTCAAAAAGCTGCTCGATGCCACGGACCTATCTGAAAGATGAGCGAATCGAGCATTGGCTCGGCGGATCTGCACTACACCGCGAAGCGCTCTCTTCTTTGCACACGATGCGAGCAGCGATTTCATCCTCCGTAGCGGGGGGTAGGTTCCCCCGCAGTCAGAATCGCACCTACGAGGCAGATCATTTTCGCACGAGAGCGGCAGTCGTCACACGGCAGTCTGTTGAGCGGAATTGAGATCATCTCCGCCATTGTCCCGGTAAGGTAAGTGTGCATGTCGTGCTAGCTTCACTCAAAGGAGTCGTTTGATCCCAAGTTATGCTCACCCGAATCAGAGTGTGTCTTCTATTGGCCCTCGCCTCCTGTCCGAGCTTGTTCAGCGCTGATTTTGCGATGAAGGTGACCGACAAGAATTACCTCGACACTCAAGGTTTCAGCGTATTCCTCTACGACAGTACCTATCATCCGGTTTTCGTCGACCAAAAGAACACGGCCATGGAGATGATTCTCCACGGCCAGCGCATAGCGACCAACGGCGACGTGCGCCTGATACCAACGCCCGAGCAGTGGGACCTCGTGGCAACGCTCAAGGGACGCCAAGCCGACAAAGCCAACACCCGGCTCACCGCCAGCCTCGCTTTCCCGACGTTTGATTTCAGCTATACCCTCGAAGTCGCC
>JAFAUE010000369.1 GCA_019243475.1 Acidobacteriota bacterium
AGACGTGTCGCAGATCGACACCACGGTTAAGCTCCTTGGCCGGGAACATGCATTCCCAATTCTGCTCGCCCCGACTGCCTACCAGAAATTGGCCTATCGAGACGGTGAAATGGCGACAGCTCGCGGGGCAAAGATCGCAAATGCCACGATGGTTTTGAGCACGAACTCTACTACTGCGGTCGAAGATGTGGCCCAGGCAGCGCAGGGAAATCCACTATGGTTTCAGTTGTACGTGCAACGCGATCGCGGCTTCACGAGGGAGTTGGTGCAGCGTGCCGAAGCTGCGGGATGTCAGGCGTTGTGCCTCACAGTCGACACTCCGGTCGCGGGAGTAAGAAACCGCGAGCAGCGCGCTGATTTCCATCTGCCTGCCGGTGTGGAGCTGCCGCACTTCAAAGGTCTCAAGTTCAATGGTGTTGACGTCTCGAAGGCCGGACATGTCCAGCTCGCGAACAGCATCTACAACGCAATCAGCGATCCTGCGCTTAGCTGGAAAGACGTGGATTGGCTTGCCGGCTTTGCGAAGATTCCTCTGCTGCTCAAAGGAATTCTGAACCCCGACGATGCGGACCACGCATTGAAGACTGGCGTCGCCGGACTGATTGTCTCCAACCACGGCGCCCGTAACCTCGACACGGTGCCTCCCACAATTGAGGTGCTGCCCCTCATTGCGGAACGAGTCTCTGGACGCGTACCTCTGCTGGTGGATGGCGGTGTGCGTCGGGGCACTGATGTGCTGAAGGCTTTGGCACGCGGTGCCAGTGCGGTGCTGATTGGCCGACCGTATATCTATGGACTCTCCGTAACAGGTGAAAACGGAGTCGCCCGAGTCGTCAACATTCTGCAACGCGAACTCCAGCTGGCAATGGCGCTGACAGGCCGACCAACAATTGCTAGCATCGATCGTTCCGTGCTGTGGTCGTGATTCAGCGGCGGAGTGGTGGTGACGAAACTGGCGCGCCCGGAGAGATTCGAACTCCCGACCTACAGCTCCGGAGGCTGCCGCTCTATCCAGCTGAGCTACGGGCGCGCGAAAGGATACGAATAGATTACACGATTGGCGTCAGCTCTCCCGCCTACGCTCAGAACTGCTTTTCCTGATTTACACTGCCGTCTTCCTATTTGAGGTCAATGGAAATGCCTGCTTACGTGATTGCACTCGTCGAAATTCTTCAACCGGAGCGCTATCCCGAATACAAGGAGATTGCTTCACGTGCGGTTGCAGCTTTCGGCGGACGATACATCGCTCGCGGTGGGGCCGTTGAGTGTCTGGAAGGGGAGTGGACGCCGCGGCGGACCGTAATCCTGGAATTTCCCAGCATGGAACGAGCGCGCGAGTGGTGGAATTCAGAGCATTATCGCGAGGGCAAAGCTCTGCGGCAGGCGATTGCCCGCAGCACGCTCGTACTGGTGGATGGAGTGGGTTGATCTACCCTTGCTAACGAGACCTTGCGCGTGAGCTTTTCTTTTTCGCCGCAGACTTTTTCTTAGAGCGAGACTTTCTGCCCGATTGCTTCTTACTCGCCTTCTTCGCCGCAGACTTTCTTCCAGAGCTCTTCTTGGACGAAGCAGCTCTTTTTGAGCTGGCCTTCGGTTTCCTAGCCGCTGCAGATTTTGCAGCCGAAGAGGCTGATGAGCCGGCTTTCCGCTTTGACCCTTGGCCGACGCCCAGTTTTTCACCTATGGTTGACGGCATCGCATCCCGCAACATCTCGCTGGCGCGATTGGCGGCATTTCCCAAAGTTGTACCGATCGTCTTGGCTACATCGGTCAATGCATTCTCGTTAAACTTCCCATTTTGCTCGTCGGCCATTTCCATCTCCTAAGTCTGACGCGTGCCGGAATCCGTTCGACCCTTGCGCAGCAGGTATTAAACACGAGGAAGGCATGAGACCGCAAAACGCGGCTAGATTCGCAAAAATCATGCTCTGGTCCATCCGCGCTCACCTTCTCATCAGCCGCGAACTGCTGTATCGTGCATGAGACTGCCTCCGAATGGGACTGAACACTTTTGACCTAGCGCTCCTGGCGCTTTATCTGCTCGGCATCACCCTTTTCGGCATCCATTTTCGGAGCGCCGATCGATCGCTAAAGAGCTACTTTCTTGCCGACCGCAACATTCCCTGGTGGGCGATTTCGTTGTCGATCGTCTCGGCTGAAACCAGCACCCTGACGGTCATCAGCATTCCTGGTTTGGCCTACGATCGCGACTTTGGATTTCTGCAGCTTGTATTGGGGTACCTAGTCGCGCGGGTAGTGATCTGTCTTATCTTCGTGCCGCAATATTTTCGCGGAGAGTTTTACACCGCATATCAACTTATTGACCGCCGCTTCGGTCGCCGGCTGCACCGCTTTACAGCGGGTCTGTTTTTGGCGACGCGCGCTGCTGCAGAAGGCGTGCGCGTTTGGGCGATCTCCATCGTTGTAGCAATCGCGCTCACAAATCTCTTTGCCAGGTTTTCAATTGCGCCCGAAACCCGCGACATTCTCTCAGTGGCCATCATCACGCTGCTTACCCTGGTGTACACCTTCGAAGGTGGAATGTCGGCGGTGGTGTGGACTGATGTCGTTCAGATGACGATCTACATTGCGGGAACCATTGTCGGATTCTTCACCATACTGCACCTGGTGCCCGGAGGATGGGGAACGGTGCACGGAGTCGCGGGCGGAGTAGGGAAGTTTCGCGTCTTCGATTTCAGTTTCAGTCCATCAAACAGCTACAGCTTCTGGGCGGGAGTGATTGGCGGGACCTTTCTGACCACTTCGACACACGGCACGGACCAGCTCATGGTCCAGCGTCTGCTTGCCGCACGCAGTGAACGCCAAGCCAAGTTGGCGCTGCTTTCCAGTGGCGTGTTTATTTTGATTCAGTTCTGGCTTTTCCTGCTGGTTGGTGCGTCGTTGTACGTCTTTTACAAGCTCTTTCCGCCGCTCGTCGCGTTTTCCAGCTCGGATCGCATTTTTCCCACATTCATCGTGAATCGCATGCCGCATGGGATATCCGGCTTGCTGGTTGCCGCAATTTTGGCAGCAGCGATGTCGAACTTGAGCGCGGCGCTGAATTCGCTTTCCTCCACGACCGTGGTTGATTTTGTGCTGCGTCGCCGTCCGCAAATCACCGAACAGCGCCGCGTCGCAATTTCCCGTTTTGCGACAGTGTTGTGGGGAATCGTGCTGTTTGGGTTGGCGCTTCTTTCCCGACATGGTGGCCGGGTGGTGGAGATTGGATTGACGATCATCTCCGTCGCATACGGGTCGCTGCTCGGCGTCTTTCTTTTGGGAATTCTCACGCGACGCGCCACAGAATGGGGAGCCATTGTGGGCATGGGCTGTGGCCTGGCCATCAACCTTTATCTATGGCTGGGCGCAGCGCAGTTTGCTCGCTGGGCGGGTTTCAGCGTCGCCTACACCTGGCTTGTGGCCATTGGCACAGTGGTCACATTCGCCGTCGGATATGGAATAAGTCTATTCATCTCACCGCCAGCGGAGCGACTGAATGCATAGTCCGGCGCGGCCAGTTCCCGATTCAGGACACCGCCTTTCCCGCGCTCTCGGCCTGCGGCAAGCGATTTCCATCGTCGTGGGCACGATCATCGGCAGCGGCATCTTCCTTGTGCCCAAAGAGATGATGCAGGCTGTCGGCTCAGCCAAGCTTGTGTATCTGGCGTGGATTGTCGGGGGTGTGCTTTCCACATTCGGCGCGCTCACCTATGCGGAACTTGGCGCTCTAAAGCCGCAGGCCGGCGGGGAGTATGTGTACGTGCGCGATGGATATGGTCCACTGGCCGGATTTTTATACGCATGGACATGGTTTGTGATCGCCAAGCCTGCGTCGATTGCCACAATCACCACTGGGTTGATGCGCATTCTGGGGACGTTTGAGAGCTTGAGCTTCTTGCAGCGCGACGCGCTCCACGCTCCGATTTCAATTACCTGGGCGCAGGTTGGAGCGATGCTCGCAACGATCGCGATCTCAGCATTGAACTACATCGGCGTGCGCAAGGCCGGCGACTTTCAATACTTCTTCACCTGGCTGAAGGTCTTAATGATCGCGGCCATCGTGGGCGTATCTTTTTCTTTTTCCGGCGGGACCTTCCATAATTTTGCGAGCAACTACGCGGGGGCAACGGGCGGCATCAGCGGATTCATGCTTGCCCTGGTTGCTGCGCTGTGGGCGTATGACGGCTGGAACGACTTGAACATGGTGAGCGAGGAGATCGAGCACCCGGAACGCAATATTCCACTTGGTCTGATTGTCGGAGTATTGATGGTTGCAGCCTTGTACATGCTTACTAACGCCGCGGTGCAATATGTACTGCCTGCGACTCAGGTGGCTGGATCGGATAGACCGGCTTCAGAGGCCATGCGCCTGGCAGTGGGCGCCGCGGGAGCAATGATCGTCTCTGCCGGCATGGCGCTATCGATGCTTGTCGGATTGAATGGGACGGTAATGAGCGGCGGCCGCGTGCCCTTCGCGGTGGCGCGCGACGGCTATTTCTTTCACGCACTCGCGAAGGTGCATCCACGATTTCTCACGCCGGGAAATGCGCTGATTGTTCAAGCTGCGCTCTCTTGTGGATTGCTTTTGATCGTCTCGCGTTTTCAGCAACTGTTCTCGATCGCGATTTTCGCCGAATGGCTCTTTTATATGATCGCCGCCAGCACGATCTTTATCTTCCGCCGCCGAATGCCGGATGCGACGCGTCCCTACCGCACTTGGGGATATCCGGTGGTGCCGGCAGTGTTCATTGTGGCAGCGGCACTCTTGCTCTATTCGACCTTTACCGAGAACTTGAAGCGGTCTTTGTGGGGCAGCGCGGTCATTCTGGCCGGACTACCGGTGTTCTGGTTTTTCAAAGCGATCGGCAACAGGCAGTCGGCAAGCAGTTCAAAGCTGGTGTGACAATCGTCCGGTAATTGCCGCTGGCTTACTTTTCCTGATCCTGGGCTGAATAATATTTGCCGATGATCACGCCGATCTCCACGGCAGCGTCCGGACCGATATCGTCAAACGCGAAGCCGACGCCGTTGTCTTCGATGTAGCGGACTTCGCAATTCATGTTGCGCTCGATGCCTTCGCTTGGGTCCACAATGCGCAAGAGAACGACTTGCCCTGGTCGATAGAACTTCGGATCGCATTCGCAGAAGAGGCCTCCCTGGCCGATCACGCGCAAACTGCCCAAGCGTTTTCCAGTGGGATCCTCAACATATGCGGGCGCGCTTGACGGGAGTATCACCCGCTCATACTTGCGTTTCTCGATTCCAGGCATCGGCGCTCCTGTTTTGCGGTCGTACAGAAGGCACTACGCTTATGCGAACAATAGCTACTGCACCTTATCCGGAAACGGCTGAATCGGATCCACATCAACGGGCACATCGCGTATTTCCGCCAAGCGAGACTTCAGGTCCCCCGGCATCACATCGTATTTCTGAAACCATGCCGCAGCGCGTGCGCGATCACCGGTTGCTTCCTGCTCGAGCAATTCTTTCGCGAGCGCCGCGATCCTTTCCGGCATCTTCGCGTAATCGACGTGATAGTGTCCGGAAGCATCGAGCGTGACTGCTTTCTGCTCACTCAGGTAGTTGAACTCCATCATCTCGGCCCGGCCATGCGCTTCGCCGACACCGAATCGGACTGTGCGAAAGATGCCGGCAACGTACGAAGCATAGTATTCCTGCTCGCGTTCTTTTGGCAGCACGCCCTTGTCGATCAGAAATTTCAAGCCATACATTCCCACTACGTCCGCTTTCGCTTCTTCGAGTCCCGGATAAACATCAGCAATCGCCTCGCGGATGTCTTTCTTTCCCGAACCGGTACGCGCATAGGCCGGGCCGAGCCCGTGACAAATCTCATGCATCACCGTCGCAGCCATGTATCCATCAGCAGTGGCCTGCGCGGCCTGCTGCGGATCCATGATGCGCCTCGCCAGCGGCAGAATTACATAGTTGACGCGCGCGTCCATGTAGTTCTTGAAAAAAAGTTTCTTTGTGCCTTTCTGCTCGTGAATGCGGGCGTCATTGGGTAGGTTATCCGCTACTGCTTGATAGCCATGGCGCAGATCTCCTCCGCGGAATGGCGTATCCATTACTTCCATCGGCGAGGGCTGGCCGGCTTTCGATGGACGATCCTCGGGAGCGAGCGGCAGCGCATCCTGGATCTCCGGCACATGCTGCTGGTAGGTCGCGAGCTTGGCGCTTTCGGATTCGTTGCGAATCATTACCGCGGCGCCGTAGGAGGTTTTGACGCCTAAAACGCCGTCGAGATACGTCTCGTAAGGCGCCATGATCACGTCGAACTTAGGCTTGTTCAGGTCCACCCAAGCCAGATCGCTTTTGTAGTAATCGTCTGAGAGAAAGGCGTCGGCACGCAGACGGAGAAACTCAGCAAAGGCCTTATCGTCGGAGAGGTCGGCGGCATCACGCAGCGCTTTGGCTGCAGGGATCAAGAATTGGCGATACGCGATGTGATACGGAATGCCTTCCAGGCGATCTCCATTGCGTCGAATTACCGTGTATGGACTGTAGAGCTCATCCTTCTGATCTGCATGCGCGGCAACATATTTTTCCAGTTCCTCGCGCGTGAGCCCGTCAGGATAGAGCCCGCGACCGGGAGGCATCGGCTGCTGACCTAGAAACGGTTTGTTGTCGTTTGTCAGATCGAACCGTCCGCCGTTGATCATGAGGAACCGGCGAATCTCGACGTCTTTCTTGGTGGGCGCTGATTTCTGCAAGCGCAGATAGAGATCAAGTCCCTGAGGATCGCTCTGCCGCCAAAAAATGTCGTCTAGGTCGCGCGACGCCTCGACCAGCTTGTCGACCATCTGCACCTCGCGAGACGAGAGCCTCGAGCGCTCAAAGGGAATGGTGACTTGCTTGTACTTTGCCAGACGTTCAGCGAGATCAGGTATGACGTACTGCGGCTTAGCGAACTTCGATGTGCCCTGATGCAACGGAGTGTGAGTCGGTTTGTGCGTGCTCTGAGCGATGAGAATAACCGGTGCTAACAACAGAACACAAACAGCGCTCCGGAAACGACGACGACTGAGTGATGAATGAAGCGAGGCCACCGGGGATTTTATCAGGGACGTGGAGTACGCCAGAATTGCGCTGCACCACTGGCTGAGACTTCGGAGTCTTCCAGCAGCCCTCGATTGAATGCATCTATTGCGTCTGCGCGGCGAATCGAACCTATTACTAGTCAAAATTCTTCAATTACTTCCCAGCAGCGATGCTGGTTCAAATCTCAATCAGAGGGCAGACAAGATATGAAGCGAACATGGTTAGCAGCTCCAGTATTACTCGGCGCGTTTGCATGGGCGGGGGCTCAGACAGCCGGCTCAACAGGCGCCGGCGTCGGCAGCGGTAGCTCGGGCACAGGACCCGCCACAACAAGCAACAGCACAAGCATGGGTACCCAAACCGGAAGCACCGCGGGCACGACACCCGGCAGCACAGTCGGCCAAACAACGACCACGAATCCCAGCTCTTCCGGTGTTACCACTCCAGGCAGCACATCTCCAACATCCAGCACGAATCAAACCGGCGCAGTTGGTAGCAGCTCCACCAGCCCGAGTGTGACCGCAACTTCGCCGTCAACATCCACGACCGGTCAGGCTGGAGTAGCCGGCAGCAGCTCTGCAACTCCCAGCGCCAGTACGACTGGAACGGTAGGCAGCACCAGCACCACATCCGCTGGATGCAGCACTCTCGGTGGAACCAGCAGCACGAATAACTCCGTAGGCGCGACCTCTCCTGCCGGCACGAGCAGCGCGAATGGTTCTATGACGGGTAGCACCGGAGCCAACACCAGCAGCACGACCACGTGTCCTCAAACCAGCATTACACCGGGGACGACCGGCAGCACGACGAATACGCCGCCGCCAAGCACGAACAGCAACTCTTCAACCAGCAATTCGACGATTCCACACTTCTGAGAACCTTTGTTTCTGAGAACTTTGGACGGATTGACGCAAAGAGGCGCATCTTGATGCGCCTCTTTAGCTTTGCCCTTCCGTTGCTTTTGATCCAAGGGAATGGCTTTGTTGACCACTTTGTCCCTAACACAACTTTACTTTCCCAATACTGTTTAGGCTTATAGGATTTCCTGCGGATTCCTGGCGGACCGCCCTGCATGATGCGATTAACGCGAAACCAAGTTCGATGGTCCGTGGCGCTGGTTGCCCTAGCCGCTTCATGTATTCCCACTTTGGGTCAGACAGCGCTCCCCGACATCAATGCCGGCTTTCAACAGATGTACAACCTCGATTTTGCGGGTGCACATAACACCTTTCAACATTGGGAGCAGTCGCACCCTGACGACCCGATGGGTCCGGTCTCAGACGCAGCCGCTTATCTGTTTTCGGAATTCAATCGGCTGCGCATCCTTGAGTTTGATCTCTTCACTGAGGACGAGAAGTTCGAGAAGCGCCCCAAACTTGCTCCCGACCCGGCGGTGCGAACCTTGTTTGAGACAGAGTTGAGCAGAGGGGACCAGCTTGCCAATCGCCAGGTGAGCGCTTCGCCGAACAATGAAGAAGCGCTGCTTGCGCTGGTCTTTGCCAATGGGCTGCGCAGCGACTATGCGGCGATGATTGAAAAGAAAAACCTGGCGGCGCTCAACTATTCCAAAGCGTCACGACAAGTCGCGGAGAAATTGCTTTCTCAGAGTCCATCCTGTTACGACGCATATCTGGCGGTCGGAATCGAAAACTACCTTCTCAGCCTGCACGCCGCCCCGATCCGCTGGCTGCTCCGTATGGGCGGCGCGCAAACGGACAAAGATGAGGGCATTGCCAAGCTGAAACTTACCGCGACCAAGGGACATTACCTCGCTCCCTTTGCCCGCCTGCTGCTTGCTGTCGCCGCACTACGCGACAAAGATCAGCACACAGCGCGTGATCTCCTCGCTGGACTCTCCCAGGAATTTCCGCGAAACGACCTCTATCGCAAGGAGCTAGCTCGAATTCAATCTCCGCCACAAGCTGGTTCTTCGGCTTCGGCTCGGTAAGCGCGTTGCGCCTCACATTCAATTCCCCTGTTCCTGAATTTCATAGCATGTTCCATTATTTAGTAGTCGGCACTCCGTCCCATTCCTAACCTCAAGCTTTACAGCTCATTACATTGTTTCCTTTTGGAACAAGTCGTGCACCGTCAGCAGGTTTTCGCGGCGAGGACTCGATAGCCGCGGGAGGAGACGGCAAATGCAACTGTGGTGGAGGGTAGTGCGATTTCTGAGTGTCAGTCTTCTGGTTTGTGTTCCGGCCGCATTGTTCGGCCAATCCAACGCCACCGTCCAGGGACAGATCACCGATCAAACCGGAGCGGCGGTTCCTGGCGCGACGGTCACAGTGACGAACACCGGCACCGGCGTTTCCGTTACCACGAAGAGCGACTCAACCGGCAATTACCAGGTTCCCGCGCTGGTGATCGGCAATTACGACGTGAACGTCGATGCTTCCGGGCTGCAAAAGGCCATCGCAAAGGGGCTGGTGCTTGAGGTGGGCCGGACCACAGTCCAGAACTTTCAGCTCAAAGTCGCGCAAGCCAGCGAAGTGCTGACGGTCGAAGGCGAAGCTCCCGTCATTGAAACCGCGTCGATCACGGTGGGGCAGACGATCGAGCAGAAGACGGTGCAGGAGATTCCGCTCAACGGCCGTCACTTTGTTGACTTGGCGCTGCTCACTCCCGGCACGGTGATTCCGCCGGCGAACGGCTTCCTTACCGCTCCGCTGCGTGGTCAAGGCGCGTTTGGCATCGTCACTGCCGGTGAGCGCGAAGACACCACGAACTACATGATCAACGGCATCAACCTGAACGACATGGCGAATGGCCAGGTCACCTTTCAGCCGACCATCGACACCGTCTCCGAGTTCACCATCAATAATCAGACGCCGAGCGCGGAGTACGGCCGCAACTCCGGCGCAACGCTCAACATCGCAACTCGCTCCGGGACGAACCAGTTTCATGGCGAGGCCTATGAGTTCCTGCGCAACAACGATCTCGACGCCCGCAATTTCTTCAATCCCTCTGGCACACCCATGAACCCGTTTAAGCGCAATCAATTTGGCGGAGACATCGGCGGGCCGATCATTCACGACAAGACCTTCTTCTTCGGCAGCTATGAGGGATTGCGGCAGCGGCAGGGCCTGGCCTTTTCCTCGCCAGTTCCCAGCGCTGCGCAACGTGCGCTAGTAACGGATCCTAACCTGCAAAAGCTCCTGACGCTCGTTCCCGCCGGCGTGCAGCCGGCAGCGGGTAGTCCGATTGCAACCACCGCGCAATTCACTGGTTCTGGGGTTGCTCCGGTGAACATCGACCAGGGAACAGGCGACATTCAGCATAACTTTTCCGACCGCGACCGTCTGCATGGTTATTACGTTTTCCAGCGGGATCAAAGACTCGAACCTAACCTTTCCGCAGCGACAATTCCCGGCGGCGGCGACGCGCGACAGTCTCATCGTCAACTGTTCACTCTGGATGAGAGCCATGTCTTTGCCGACAATCTTGTGAATGATTTCCGCTTCGGCTTCAATCGCATTCACATTACGTTCGTGACCGACGTTCAGAATGCCGGTCTCGATCCAACTTCATTCGGTATTCAGGACGGACAAGCCGGTGCGGTTGGTATCCCACAGGTTGTCGTTACTGGTGGGCTGATCTTTGGCGGTGAAGTCGGCTTCCCCCAAGGACGCGGCGACGTCACAGCCGTCACTTCGGACACAGTGAGCTATCTCCACGGCAATCACTCGGTCAAGTTTGGCGGCGAGTACAGGAGATTCATCGGCAATACCATTGGGGGCGACGAAGGCAGAATCACATTCTCGAGTTTTGCGGCATTGCTGGGCTGCAGCGCTGCGTTCACCGGGTGCGGCGCGGCTGCACCGAGCGCTTTCCAGATCAACTTGGGCGGCAATCACCCGGCCCGCATCAGCGAACCGGCAATGGGTTTCTTCGGTACCGACAGCTGGAAGGTTCGTCCTTATCTCACGCTGGAACTCGGCCTTCGTTGGGAATGGAACTTTACGCCCACCGAGGCGCAGAATCGCTCCAGCGTTTTTCTCCCTGCACAATCCTGGCTGGCGCAGATCGGTACCAGCGTTCGGCCGCTCGAATACCACCAGAACAACAAGCTCTTTCAGCCGCGCGTGGGCTTCTCCTGGGATGTGTTCCGAAACGGGAAGACGGTCGTTCGCAGCGGATACGGCCTGCTATACGACGAGCCGCTGCCGATTATTTCCAACGCCAATCCACCGTTCGGACTGCCGCTGACGTTTACGTCCAGCAAGGCCAAGCCGGCAACCAGCTTTTCCACACTGCTGACGGACGCGTCCGGCGGTATCTCGCCCAACAACGTGAATCCCGATTACAACGACGGCTACATGCAGTCTTACAACTTCAACGTGCAGCAGCAGATCACGCCCTCAACCGGCGTGAT
>JAFAUE010000153.1 GCA_019243475.1 Acidobacteriota bacterium
GTGGTCAACGGAACACTATCTGAGCTTCATTCCTGAATTGTTTGCGCGACTGCGAAAGGAATTCGGGTTTGAACTCCATCTCCTGCACGACGCTCATCATCGCTTGACTCCCATCGAAGCCGCGCGCCTTGGGAAAGATCTGGAAGCGTCGCGCTTGTTTTGGCTGGAGGACCCTACGCCGGCCGAGTTGCAGGAAGGATTTCGTTTGATTCGCCGGCACACAACTACTCCGATCGCGGTCGGAGAAATTTTCAACTCCATTCACGATTGTCAGCAATTGATTACCGAACAATTAATCGATTACATCCGGGCGACGGTCGTGCATGCCGGCGGCATCACTCACTTACGCAGAATCGCCAACCTTGCGGAGCTATACCACGTGCGCACCGGCTCCCACGGCGCAAGTGATTTAAGTCCAGTTTGCATGGCCGCCGCTCTACATTTCGATCTGGCGGTGCATAACTTTGGGATTCAGGAATTCATGGGTCACACGGAAGAAACGAACGCAGTGTTCCCGCATGCATACACCTTTGCCGAGGGATTCATGCATCCGGGTGAGAAGCCGGGACTGGGAGTAGAGATCGAGGAAGGGCGCGCTGCGCAGCATCCGTACGAACCGGCTTATCTTCCGATCAACCGCAAGCTGGACGGCACGATGCATAGCTGGTGAGCATCAGCGCACACCCGTAAGAATGTCGACAGTTAACTGATCCAGACGCTCATACGGCAGGCGTTTGCGCAGGATGGCGTCTTTATCGAAAACATGCGCCAGCAGCTTTGCGGCTCCAGCTTTGGAATACTTCCCTACCGCAGGTGTCGTCTTCGGAGCAGAAGAAAGTTCGGCGAGAATCGCGGCGATTTCTTTGTCTGCATTCCAGCTTGCAGCTTTTTCTTTCAAGATCAGATACGTGCGCATACAGCCGCGAGCGAAGTCCTTGACGCCTTCATAATCTTCAGTTCGGTAGGCGTGCGCGTCGAAATGCCGCGAACCGTCGTAGCCGACATCTTCCAGGAACTTCACCAGCCAGAACGCTGATTTCAGGTTGGCGGAACCGAAACGCAGATCCTGGTCGTAGCGGCCCGGCGCCTGATCGTTGAGATCAATATGGAACAGCTTTCCCGCTTCCCAAGCCTGCGCAACAGCATGCATGAAGTTCAGTCCGGCCATGTGCTCATGCGCGACTTCAGGATTTACTCCAACCATTTCCGGATGGTCCAAAGTGGGAATGAATCCTAGATAATGCCCGGTTGTCGACATGTAGATGTCGGCGCGGGGCTCGTTCGGCTTGGCTTCGAGCGCGAAGCGATAGCCGTACTTTTGTTGAATGCTGTAGTCGCAAAGATAATTCACGGCTTCGCGCAAGCGCTTCACCGCCTCGTCTGCACGGCGGCAGCCGTCGGTCTCTGTGCCTTCACGTCCGCCCCAGAGCACGAAAATCTTGGCTCCTAGTTCCGCACCCAGATCCATGGCGCGCATTGTCTTTTGCACGGCATAGGCGCGAACCTCGGGGTCATTCGCGGTAAATGCTCCGTCGCGAAATACAGGATGGAAAAAGAGGGAGACCGTAGCCATCGGAACCACAATCCCGTTTTGGGCGCAGGCCTTCTTGAAGTCACGGACGATGCGGTCGCGCTCCGCGGCAGACGCTTCGATGGGAACCAGGTCGTTGTCATGCAGGTTCACTCCCCAGGCGCCGACTTCAGCCAGCATTTCTACGATCTGGCCGGGGGAAATGGGCGGCCGGACTGCGTCGCCAAAGGGATCGCGGCCGCGGTTGCCGAGCGTCCATAGACCAAAAGAGAACTTGTGCTGCGGCTGCGGTTGGTAGGGATCCTGCCGTTTCATGAAGTGCTCCTGACGTTAGTCTGTTCAGAAAAGATGCTCTTGAGCGCGGGATACACGCGACGGTAAGCATGGTAGCTGGAGCGCAATGAATCTACATTCTTCGCGATCGGATGAATGGTCTTCGCTACGCGTACGGAGGTTGCGCACGCGACATCCACCGACGGCCAGATTCCCGCGCCGACGCCTGCGAGAAGCGCTGCACCATACGCAGCTCCCTCTTCAGCTTCGACAATTTCCACCTCATGGCCGTAAATATCGGCCTGGATTTGTCTCCACAACTCCGAACGCGCGCCTCCGCCGCCTAGACGGATGCGCTTTACCGGTACTCTCATCTCTTCGAAGATGGTGAACGTGTCTTTCAGACTGAACGCGACTCCTTCCAGAATGGCACGCACCACGTGCGCTCGCGTGAGCGACGCCGTAATTCCCACCAATGCGGCACGAGCATCAGGATCAAGGTGCGGGGTGCGTTCGCCCATCAGATACGGCGCCCACAATAATCCATCGCTGCCGGCTGGTACACGCGTAGCTTCGGCGGTGAGCAACTCGTAAGGATCTTGCGTCTTGCCAGTATCTCGAGTTCCGAATTGGTCACGAAACCAGCGCAGCGACAGGCCGGCTGCCTGCGTGACTCCCATTACATGCCAGCGGCCGGGAATCGCATGGCAGAAAGTATGCAGCCGGCCGTGCGGGTCAAGCGCCGGACGATCGGTCGCGGCAAACACCACTCCCGATGTGCCAATCGTCGCGCTCACCGCTCCCGGCGAGACAATTCCCATTCCGGTAGCGCCGGCGGCTTGGTCCCCCGCTCCTGCAACCACTGGAGTGCCCAGCTTGAGACCGGTAGCTTCTGCGGCTTTCGCAGTGATCTGGCCGCAAACTTCGGGAGATTCGAAGAGGCTCGGCAGCAGTGCACGATCGATCTTTGCCGCCTGCAGCAGCTCCGACGACCACTGGCGTCGCGCGACATCCAGCATGAGGGTTCCGGAAGCATCGGCGACGTCGATCGCCTTTTCACCTGTTAATCGAAAGCGAACATAATCCTTCGGCAACAGCACGGAACGCACTCGTGCCCAGTTTTCCGGCTCCTTTTCCCGCACCCAGAGAAGCTTGGTGAGAGTGAAGTTCGTGAGGGCTGGATTACAGGTCAATTGAATGATGCGCGCGCTACCCACGGAACGGTTCAGTTCGTCACACTGCGATTGTGTGCGGACATCACACCAAATGAGCGCCGGACGCACGACTTGATCCGCCGCATCGAGAAGCACGGCTCCATGCATCTGCCCCGAAAATCCCACGCATGCGACCTGCTCTGCGCGTACGGCGCTCTGTTGCAGTGCGCGACGGATGGCGAGTTGAGCAGCGCGCCACCAGTCATCCGGATGCTGCTCAGCCCAGCCTATCTGCGGTGAAGCGAATGGTGCGTGCTCTTCGGTTGCAGAGGCAAGTAGTCGCCCGGAAGAGTCGGCGATCAGAACGCGTGTGCCGCCTGTGCCAACATCGATGCCAATAACGCAGGGCTGCATGGGAATAGGAGGAGCAGCTACTTCACGTCCGCCGAGCGATCTCCTTCATAGTGCATGATGTGGTAGTAGGCTTCCCAACCATCCCATATTACGGGAGGGGCCAGGTGAGTCAGCGGATCGTCGAGAAAGTGCGAGTAAACATCCACCAATTGTCGAGTGCGATAAACGCCCGTTAACCAATCGCCGCGATACCAATTCTTCCACTTGCCGTACTCCGCGGCGGATTGCATTTGCCGGATGTCGTCGAGTGCCTGCAAGGCCGTCTGGGCTTCTTGCCGCGCTTGATCGATATCGCCGCTTTCCGCGTCATGGATTGACTTTGCCAACATCAGCAGCATGCGATTGCTCTGCCGGTTGATGGCGATGCCGGTAAGCATTTCCGCTTCGTAAAACTGCCGGCGATCCGGGTCAACCACAGACTCGGCAGCACGAGCTTCATCCCAAACCTTGTCCCAGCGAGGTTGAGCGTCGCCGCACTGCTCAATTTCTCTCTCGACCGTGTCGTGCGTCCACTGTTTTCCACTCACCTGCGCTGTGTTCGATCCGAAACCAAAGATGTGCGGCGATGACCATTTTGGCGACTGGCTGGGCAGCGAAAACAAAGGTGAATCCGTCATGTACTCCAACAGCATGCGCCGCGCTTCAATATGGTATAGCTGATCGCCATATTCCCGATTTGGATTGCCGCCATGCGCCGGCGCGGCAAAATAGTCCTTATAAACCTGCGTAACCTTGTCTGCTGCCGCTTCGCCAAACTGACCGGAAGACCACTGCCGATAGAAACTGTCTGCTGTGCCTGTCTCTCGTTGCACTCCCTGCCAGGCGACGTTCATGACTGCTTCTATCGTCATCGGAACCGGACGAATGTCGCTGGTATTCAGCAGCACATACTGCGTGGCTCCGGCTTTGATGTATCTTCCCAATTCGGAAATGATCCGCTCCACAGGAACCATCTCCGAAAGCTGGTTGGCGCGGAAGTTCATCATGGCCACGTGATAGTAGGCGCCCTGACCGCTGCTCACCTGACCGTTGTCCTGAAGATATCCGTAGCCATCGTCAGCCCAGACGGTTGCCACTTCCGGCGGAATTGTCAGATCACCTTGCTGAACCAGTCGTGCGCCTTCCATCCAAAGATTGGTGAGGAACTTCGCGTCCGGATGAACCGTGCGGACGATTTGCATCTGGTCGGCGATGGCCTTGCTGATCAGCTTGCCCAGGGCTTTGTTGTCATCACGCACAGACGAATCCATGGAGGCGTAAGTAACGTCAGAAAGTCCGCGCAGCCCTACGGTCCAGAGCACTTCCTGATTTGGCAAATAGCCGTTCACCGCGTTACGCCAGGCATGCTCCAAAATTTCCGGGTGCGTCGTGTAATTGTAAGGAACGTCTTTGGGCCAGCGCGCGACGTTCAGTCCAAGAGGAATGGCGTGATGCTGGCTGAGGATCAAGCCTCGGCTCGAAGCCAGCTTCACTTGCGGTTCGTCGGGAAAGATCCACGTGCCGGGAGTGACGATGTTCCCTCTCAATCTCAGTATCGTTTCGAAAATCCGGTTCCAGACTTCGAGTGAAATTCCCGTGCCATCCTTCTTTTCTCCGGGAGCCCAGCCAGTGAGGAGATCTTCGTCGTTGATGAAGAACCCGCGATATTTGAAGACCGGCGCTGGAAAGGTCTGGTTCACTGAGGTCGCAATCGAAATCGATTCGCGGCGCGAGGGTTCGTGATCGGTCCAGTAATAAAGAGGATCGACTCCGAGATATTGTTGGGAAAAGTGATAGATAGCATAGATCGTACCGCGCATGTCTGCGCCCGCGAGGACGATCGCCGATTTTGCCGGAGCTTTTCGCCATGGCGTACGCGCTACCGAAATGGAAAACGACTCAGGGCCAGTGAGTCCATTGGGCCGTATCGCTTCGGGAATCTTTGACTGCTCGCCAATCACGATCACCGACGCGCCGGATGTTTCCGGCTGCGCGACCAGCCGCGGCTTGGTTCCGAATACCTTTTCGAAATCATTGGCCAGATCTTCGGCTGCAGTCCGCACGGCCGCGGGCTCATCGGTCGCCAGCACGAGCTCGGTTGAACCAGAGACTGCGACTGCAGCATTTGTGCCTGCTCCGCGGGCTTCGACATTGCTTTGAGCGAGAGCAGAGGCGGCTACGGCCAGGATGAAGATGCACAACGTTCTTAGTAATGTGAAGTTCATATCATCTGTTTGGCACAGGAATCGTGAACAGTCGCACCCGATAGATATGTGGATGGTGAGGATCAAGCAAGACTTGTCGTCCTTGGTTGGTCTGGTCGCCGTTAAG
>JAFAUE010000231.1 GCA_019243475.1 Acidobacteriota bacterium
CAAAATTACTTCCTGCACCTTCATCGCCCGCTCCACTGCGGCCCTCGAATACGCAACCATGACCCGCATGGTCGCCTACTCTCACCGCCTGCAATGCGGACACTTCACTTGCTAATTCCACCGGACATTTCATGTGCTAACGACAGCCGTGCAATATCCCGTTGCAAAGGCCGAGGTTTCGGGTTAGCAGTCTAGCTATGAGCTGCGCTCGAACGATTTACCGGAATCCAGAAAAAGAGAAGGGATCGCCGCACGGCACTTCCGGGCAGAATTCCCGGCAAATTCCCTGCGAATTCCCTGGTGGTCCTCGGAAACCCGCTGTTTATGCGGGTCGCAGAAAGGAATTTTTTTTGCGGGAAAAAATTCCCTGCTAAATTCCCTGCGCAGGGAATTTCGCCGCCTCATTCGTCAGGACAAATCGTGAGGGCGGGGGCCGATCCTGGTGTGAACGTTCGTGAATCGAAGAGGGCGGGGCTTCATTGTTTCTTTGAAGTCTTAAGAACTGGGTGCCGAGCCTAACTCCTTTAGATCCGGATATCTTCTGCAAAATTCTGCCGGCGACAGCCTAGTGACGCGAGATCGAATGTCCTCACCGTTGCCCACCTTGGTCCTTTGATAGTCTAAGTTCTGCTGCCGATGCTTTCTCCTGAGCGTATAGACGATCTGTTTTCCCGCATCCGCAGGTTTTCCTCTGCCGACGAAGTTGAGGCGATCATTGCCGGCGGACGCTCAGCGCTTACGCGCTTTGCCAACAACACCATTCATCAGAATGTTGCGGAGGAGGGATATGTAACTTCCATCCGCGTGGCCATGGGCGGGAAGACGGCGCGCGCGACCACGAATCGGCTGGATGATGACAGTCTGCGGCGGGCGGTTCAGTCTGCCGAGCAGATGGCGCGCGTGCAGGAGCCGGATCCTGAGCTTTTACCTGTTCCCTCTCCTCAGGAAGTGAATGCCGTCCCAGCCGTGGACAGGCACTTCGATGCAACCGCGCGGCTTACTCCTGAAGATCGTGCCGCCGCGGTGGAGCAGATCGTCGGTATCGCGCGCAAGCACAAGCAGACGACTGCCGGAATCTACTCGTCGTCGGAGCAGGTGGAAGCTCTGCTGAACTCTCGCGGACTCTCGCGCATTCATCGCCAGACGAGCTCTGAAGTTTCGATCACCATGCTCGCGGACGATTCGTCGGGATGGCAGAAGGCAAACTCGCCGAACGTCGTGAACCTCGACGCCAAGCGGCTGGCCGAGATTGCTGCGGAAAAAGCCGCGAAATCAGCCCATCCGACGGAAGTTCAACCGGGAAAGTGGACCGTGGTGCTGGAGCCGGCAGCGGTGCTCGACTTGCTTGGCTTCATGTTCTTTGACTTCGGCGGTACGGCGCTGCTCGAGCTGCGGTCGTTCCTGAACAACCGCGTTGGCACTCAGATTTTCGGCAAGAACATCAGCATTCACGACGACGTTTACCACCCCTTGCAATCCGGCGCGGCGTTCGATGGCGAAGGCGTTCCCCGCGAGCGGGTGACGCTGGTAGACAAGGGTGTTGTCCGCAATCTGGTGTACAGCCGCAGCACGGCGCGGAGGATGCAGCAGGCGGAGATCGCGGCTCAGGTCGGGCAGGTGCGCCCAACCGGCCACGGATTCCCGCTGCCTAACGAACTTGGCGACGCCCCGATGAATATCGTCGTCGAAGGCGGCAATGGTTCTGCCCAATCCATTGACCAGATGATTGCCTCGACCGATCGCGGGATCCTCATTACCCGACTCTGGTACATACGCGAAGTCGATCCCTACGAGAAGATTCTTACCGGCATGACGCGCGACGGCACCTTCCTTATAGAAGACGGCAAACTGGCCGGCGGCGTACGCAATTTCCGCTTCAATCAAAGCCTGATTGATTTACTGCAAAATGTTGCAGCTTTGGGAGTTCCGGTGCGCGCAAGCGGGGAAGAATCCTTTGATATGGTGGTTCCGGCAATGAAGGTTAATGGCTTTAATTTCACTGAATTGACGAAGTTTTAATTAGCGCCGGAAGCAACATCAGGTAACCTCCAAAGGTTCATGCCTCCATGTGATTTTGGGACAATGCCCACCTTCCCTTTAGTAACTTTCAGGCAGGCCGAACTAGGTCTATAACCTGAGCCAATCAAGCAAAAAGGAAGAGACTTGTGGACGAATTAAGAAGTTCGGTTCGTTTCCCGCTAAAGCTTCCCGTCGAGGTTCGCGCTGAGCAGTCCGGTGTTGCAGGCGAGACCGAGGATATCTCCGCCGGCGGCGTTCTGTTCTACATGGACAACGAGCTGGAGATCGGCTCGCCCATCGAATTCACGATTTCCATGCCGGCCAGCGTTCTGGGGACGGCGACAGATGTCGTGGTGAAATGTACGGGACGTGTGGTACGCTGCTCCAAACACGGCGACAGGACTGCAGTGGCGGCGGTAATCGACGAGTACCATTTCGACCGCACGCAGTAGTCTCGTTTCCCTTTCACCCATGAGTAGCGGCTCCAAGCCATCGGTCAAAATTGCGTCCGAAAATCTAGAAGAATCCTCAACTCCAGAAGGAGTCGATGCTGCCTCGTCCGAGGAGCACGCAAATCCTTCGTCCATCCGAGTGATTCTGGCGGACACGCAGGCTATCTATCGCGTCGGCACGAAGAAAATCTTCGCCCTGGAAGATGATGTCCGCGTGGTGGCTCAGGCCGAGAACCTCGGCCAGGTGCTTTCGGCAGCCAGCAAGTTTCCGGCGGACGTCCTGTTGTTCGAGGCGTCCATCTCACCCAATTCACCGGAAGCGATCTCTGAAGTGCTGAAGCGCGCGCCGAACCTCAAAGTGATCATTCTGGCTCCGGAAAGCGACGAGGAGACCACGGTCGAGTACTTCCGCCGCGGTGTCCGCGGAATCCTTCCCCGCAGCATCGCTCCGGAAATGCTGGTCAAGTGCGTTCGCAAAGTGGCGGTCGGCGAAACCTGGATCGACAACCAGAGCGTGAATTGGGTGATCGAAGCTTATCGTCAGCAGGCAGCGCAGCTGACTTCGCCGCGTCCCAAAACGAAACTATCGGACAAAGAGCTGCTGATCATCTCCTGCGTGACCCAGGGCATGAGGAATAAAGAGATTGCCAGTGAGATCGGCACGACCGAACAGGTTGTGAAGAACTATCTGCGAAAGGTGTACGACAAGCTCGGCGTCTCCGACCGTCTTGAGCTCGCGCTGTATTGCATCCACCATCGGTTGTTGCAAGGCTCAGGACGCGGGCAGATTCCCGACGAGTCCTCCGCAGAAGCCGTTGCCGCGAACGTCGCGGGAATCAACGAATAGGCTCGCCCAGCGCCTTCATCGCGGCTCCCACCACTGCACCGTCATCGGATTCCTGCAAGAAAGCAATAATCCGGAGATTGGCCGGCGTTCCCGATTTGGGCAGATGGATCTTCACGTCTTTTTCATCGCCCTCAGCTCCGACTCTCCCGACCTTCTGCAAGCTGCGTAGTACGGCCACGTGGCGCAAGGTTCGTCCGGAATTCTCTCCGCCTCCGACTTGGGTTTCATCGTGATTGTCCGCCACCGCTACATAGAGGTCGGCATGCTTGCTGCCGGACGGCAGGGCTGCAGCCTTGAGGTGGATGAGGGCTTCCGCCGGATTGAGCTCCTGCGCAGTAATTGCCAGCGCGCTTTTTGCATTGGCGGCAGACTGACGCAGTGCCGCCTGTAGCCGTGCGGCGTCGTTGCCGGTGAATTCCGTGTGGCCGTCCACCACCATTTCCGGCGTGTACGGTCCCTCAGTATGGAAGCGGCGGGCATATTCTTCCTGCCGGTCGGTGTAGTCACGGGAGGAGAAGCGATCTCGCCAGCCGTCGTGGTCCCAATAGTCGACGTGCTCGCTTAAGACCACAATCTGCTGCTTTGTCTTGTCGGCCTGCGCGTCGAGCTGGCGCAAAAGCTCGTCGGCCGGAGGGCAGCTCGAGCATCCTTCGGACGTAAAGAGCTCTACAAGAATTCCCGGCTTGGGAACAGTGTCGATTCCATTAGCGGGTGAATTTTGCGACGTGGCGCAAGAACACAGCAGCGGAAAGAGGGCGAGACAAATAAGGATTCGGTTCACGCGAACTGCTCCCTATAGGAACTTACACCACCGGCTAGCGCCTGCGCAGGGAGCTTCCAAAGCGCTGGGACAGAACGGCACTATGTTAGCGCAGATTAGTCGCTTGGCTGTTCGCGAACGTCGTTCGTCCCGGCCGCGCGGCAGAGCGCGAGCGCCACAAACATGGCTAAACACCAGAGCAAACTTAGGCCCAGAAGCACTCGCATAGAGGTCTCCTGAAATGCATTTGAAGTGCAGGATTTTTGGGAGAGGGCGTAGATTCTGCGCTCGTGCGCGCCAAGTGTCAAATCGGGAGTAACCTCAGAGTGATGACCCAGCAAACTGCACTGGCTTCCTCAAATGGGAAATGGGCGGCGGTCTGGCTGTCGTCTCTCAGTCCTGGCGCTCGAACCCATTTAGAATCAAAGTGATGATAAAGACTCTGGAATGGACCTCTGAAGGTGTGCGTTTTATCGACCAAAGGCGCCTGCCGACGGAAGAGGTCTATGTTACGTGCCGCGATTATCGCGAAGTGGCCACGGCCATTCGCGACATGATCGTGCGCGGCGCCCCCGCCATCGGCGTCTCTGCCGCCATGGGAGTGGCGCTGGGAGTCCGCGGTTCAAAAGCCTCCAATTACGCGGAACTGCGCCCCGAGTTCGATGAGATTTGCAAAACTCTGGCCGCGACCAGACCAACGGCTGTGAATCTGTTCTGGGCGATCCAACGCATGCGCGAACGCGCCGAACAGATTTCGTCGCGTCCCATGGAAGAAATTCGCCGCGGGTTGATCGAGGAAGCGCAACGGATGTATCTGGCGGACATCGCGGCCTGCGAGACAATGGGCCGCAACGGCTCAGTACTGATGCCCTCTTCCGGCGGCGTGCTCACGCATTGCAACGCCGGCGCGCTGGCTACCTGCGGTTACGGCACCGCGTTAGGAGTGATTCGTGCGGCAGTAGAAGCAGGCAAGAGGCTTCACGTCTTCGCCGACGAGACTCGCCCATTCCTGCAAGGTTCGCGGCTTACCGCCTGGGAATTGTCGAAGGACGGCATTCCCACAACGGTCATCTCCGACAACATGGCCGGCGCGATCATGAAGCAGGGCAAGATTGGCGCAGTAGTTGTCGGCGCAGACCGCATTGCCGCCAATGGCGACGTGGCCAACAAGATCGGGACGTACACGGTCGCAGTTCTGGCGCGCGAGCATGGAATCCCGTTTTATGTCGCCGCGCCATGGTCCACAATCGATCTTTCGACTCCAGATGGCGATCAGATTCCCATCGAGCAGCGCTCAGCGCGC
>JAFAUE010000389.1 GCA_019243475.1 Acidobacteriota bacterium
GCGACCCAGAATGGGACAGCTTAGATGCGAGGGAAATCAAGAAAGTGGGCGGACAGGAAGGCCTCTCGTTTGCATTTTAGTAAACCATCCCGATGTCAGGGAGACTGTGGTTTAATTACCGCCGCTTCGTACCAGGAGAAATGGCAATGGCTACCTCCACCCACACACTACTTGGTAGCCGGCGCATCGCTGGCGTGCACCTGGAATTCCTCTGACATCCACTGCTCGAACGCGGTCATGTTTTCCGGACGTCCGAGAAAATTCTTGACCAAATCGTTCGCGGACATGCTTCCGCCTGGCTCGAGCACCAGCTTCCGGTAGCGCATCGGTACGTCGCCGGCAAGAGGATTATCCGCGTTGAATTGCCGGTAGAAATCCTCGGCGATTACCTTGTCCCACAGATAGGTGTAATAGGCCGACGAATAGCCGCCGAGATGAGTAAACGAAGCGTACATGTGCGTGCCCGTAGTGGGAACGAAGAGCGTATATCGCCGGACATCCTGCTGCGTGACGGCATCAGGATCGATCGTCTGCGGCTTGCCTTTGTAGAGGTCGTACGAAATTGCCGTGTAACTATTTTGCGTTGTTGCCCAGGTTCCTCTCCCAAAAGCGGAGGCGCGATTCATGCGTTCCACCAGGTCGGCGGGAATCGGATCACCGGTCTTGTAATGGTGCGCGAATCCCGCTAAAACCTGCGGACTGTGCATAAGTTCTTCCAGCATCTGTGAAGGTGCTTCCACAAAATCTGATTCCATGGTCATGCCGCTGACGCCCGCCCACTGTTGAGCCGAGAGGATCCAATGCATCAGATGTCCGAACTCGTGGAAGAACGTGACCACGTCGCTGTACTCCATCAGCCCGGGATCATCGGCAGTGGGCGCCGGAAAATTACAAACCAGGATCGCTTCCGGCAACTGCTTGCCGCGAATGCCGTCGAGCACCGGCGCCATCTCCGCATGGCTGTACTTGCCCGGCCGTGGATGCAGATCGAGATAAAAGCGCCCGGTCATCTTGCCTTGCTCGTAAACGTCCCATGTCTCCACGGTGGGATCCCAGCCCGGAGCACCGACCTCCTGCCGGAACTCGAGATGGAAAAATTGCGCCGCGGTGTCGAGAATTCCCTTTTTGACACTGTTAAAAGGAAAATATGGGCGCACCGATTGCGAATCGAAGTTGTAGCTGGCGCGCCGCACCTGCTCCTGCAGATACTGCGACTCGTAATCGCCCACCTGCGTGGCGTTGGGCTTGGTCTTCCTCGCCTGCTCCAGCAGCAGCGCAAATTCCCGTTTTGCGACGGGCTTGGCGGCTGCATCCACCTGCTGGATGAAATCGGAAATGCGCCCGCCGTTCAAAATCATCTTGTCGGCAGCGTTGTAGTCGGCCCAGGACGCGTATCCGAGGAGCTGCGCAATCTCATAGCGCGTTTGCATCATCTGCTTGAGAACTTCGAGGTTCTTGGGATACGCGCGCGTGTGAAATGCTTGAAACAGCCTGCGGCGCAGATCGTCATTGCGCACAAACTTCAGCGCCGGCAGAACGTCGGGATACTCGGTGGTGATGCGAACTTTTCCGTCCGGACCGGGCTTATGACGGTCAATGTAATCCTGCGGCAGACCGTCGAGCTCGGAAGCAGAGTTCACGATGATCGTCTTCTGACCGTCTGAGACGTTGCGATCGAACATCGATTGCTGCTCGGTGAGGTCATCCTGCAGCTTCTTCAGGCGAGCACGGATTGCGTCGTCTTTGTCCACTCCGGCAAGTTTGAACAACAGCAATTGACGCTGCACGTAATAACGCGTTGCCGGATCAGCCTGAGAGACGTCCAACGCCGAAAGCGCGTCATATACCTGCCGGTTCAACGAGAGGGCCGTCACGGCAGCGCTCGCCTTGCGTACCATCTCGGTGGCATGGTCGCGGAACGTGGCCTCAGGATGCACCTGCTGCATGAGTCCTGCAAAATATTGCGCCGACCCAAGCTGGTGCACAGCCTCGTCGAACGGCGCTAGCGTGTTGTCGATGGTGCGGGCTTCCTTCACGGCTACCAGTTCATCGACTGCCTTTTGCGCGGCGGCCAGCCGGTCATTCTCGACCTTCTCAAATGCAGTGACGTCGGGCTTGGCAGCCCAAATCGTGGGTTGCGTCGAAGTCTCCTGAGCCATGAGCGTGACAACGAAGAGGATGGGAAGAAGAATAAGTGCCAGGCGAAGTACGCCAACCATTAGGACCTCTGAATCAGGAATTTGCGCGCGAATTCGCAGTATACAGTCAGACGGGCGGACGAGATCGAATCAAAGGGCTTCTCGGCCTCAAAGCTACTCGGTTGTTGAGCTGCCCGACAAGATTTTGTGATTTGGTGATTTCGCGATTTTGTGATTTTGTGATTGCGTTGCACGACCACCTTCCCCAGTAGGACCACGAAACAGGAAGTCACAAATCACGAAATCGCAAAATCACAAATTTCTCTAAGGCCTTCGTGCTCTCAAAAGCAGCGCTCACCGAGGAAAAACTTATTTCTTCCCGTCGCCGTCACCTGACTTGTTCGCTCAACTTTCCGCCTTCGGGAAGCTTCGTCAATCGGTAAATCAGCAAAGCTGCGCGCTTGCTGTTGATTGGAATGGAGCTCAGATCGATCTTTTCCGCGGCCGAGTGGTCCCCTGAGCCGGACGATCCGGTTCCCGCGAGCGTGGGAATGTACTGCGCGATAAAGGCGCTGTCTCCGGCTCCGCGCTTCATGGGATCAAGCTCCGGCATCTCCGGCTGGCCGAGCGAGCTGTTCACCTGGTTCAGCAGCTTGAGCAGCGCGCGATTCTCCTGGTTCGGAGATTGCGCCGGGTAAGCTTCATAGAAGTTGATCTTGGCGTCGGTCTTTGCCACGTGACCGGCGACGATGTCGCGCATCTTCTTTTCCACGCGCTCAACCTGCTCACTGGAGATGCAGCGAATGTCTCCAATCGCGATTGCGCTCGGCGCCACGATGTTCGGCTTACCCGTAGCGTCGCCGCCAGTCTCCTGAGCATTCACCTGCGCGGTGGTGCCGCCAAGAACCAAACCGACGTTGTAGGTCAAATACTGTTCCGGCAGTTGGGTTCGAAATGTATCGAGAATTCGGGCCAGTTCGTAGATAGCGCCGTATCCCATTTCGGGACCGAAGACTCCCGACGAATGACCGGTCTGTCCAGTGGCCTCGACGCGCCAGGTAATCGAGCCGCGACGCGCCGTGCTGCCGTAGAAGACGCCGTTCACGCGCGCTGTGGCTTCGAATTCCAGTCCGGCGTCGCTGTTCTTTGCGCCTTCAATCATGTCGCGGCGAGCGATGTCCAGAGGATGTCCGGCGGCTTCTTCATCTCCGCTCAGCACGACCTTCACATCGGCATGGTCCAGGACTACAGCAGACTTCAGCGCCTGTAGCGCGGTAAGCATGACCACCAGCCCGCCCTTCATGTCGTCGGTGCCCGGTCCCGAGGCGATGTGGTCGTCGATCATCTTGAAATGCTGGAAGGGACTCTCCTTTTCGAAGACGGTGTCCATGTGCCCGATCAGCAGTACCCTCTTCCCACATTTTCCGTCGCCCTCGGGACAGGGATGCTCAGCAACCAAAGTTCCGGCGCGCTGCACTTGATCCATCGGCACCCAGCGGACTTTGAATCCGAGCGCTTCAAAATGCGGCATCAGCGTCTTGCCGACGGTGCGGACGCCTTCGAGGTTCTTGGTCCCACTGTTGATCTCGACCAGTTGCCGCAAGAAGTCGATAGCTTGCTGCTGCTGCGAATCGACCGCCTGGACCAGCTTGGTCTCAGTGGGATCAAGATGCTGCGCTTGCGATGCGAGATTGAGGCTTAAGAAAAGAACAGAGAGATAAAGGACGTGGATTGGTTTCACGCGCGGAATGATAACAAAAGCTGCTGAGCTTCTAAGCTTCTAAGCTGCTAAGCCTCGGACGCGATGTTTGTCTCGAAGCAAGCATTGTGCTCCGCTTGCATGCGCGCTTCTTCTTTGCAGGGGGAGCATGATTATCTTGGATGAGTAGCTTAGGCGCTTAGCAGCTTAGAAGCTCAGCAGCTTAGAAGCTTTCCTCACGCTGCCGCTGTTTTCAATCTCTGCTCGCGGACTCGCTCCACGTTCCTGCTTATTGCCGCCAATTTCTGCTGAGCTTCCGGCGAACCGGTCGCGAAGTCTTCAATGCGTTTGAAGAACTGCGGATTCACGGTCTCGCGCAAATTGGGAAGAAACTGTTTCAGCTTCGCGTAGAGGAAGAACATCTCGGTCGAATTGTCGAGAAAGAGCGCGGGATCGAGAGCGCCGCGCGCGACAAAGGAAACAGCCATGTCCCAATACGAAGTTACCTGGCGGAAGTAGGCGAATTCCTTGCCGCCGGCAGAAAACAGCTTCTGCAACTCTTCAAAACTCGCCGGCCAGTAGTCGAATGTGATGAACTTGCGGGCTTCGCGCATTATCGGCTCGCGGCGCAGCTCGTAAAGCCGAAGAATGATGTCCACGTCGCCGTGGGTCGCCTTGCTGGTCATACCTGGAGCAAATCCTTTATCGCTCATTGCCGAACTCCTATGGATAGGTTGAGAGCAGGTGCTATGTTACCCCGATTCCGCAAGGCTAGGCACGTTTCGAGCGCGGTTGCATGGGACGGCCAATCCACCTCGCTACATGGGCCGCTCCAGACGCCGAGTCCCCTATCGGGAAATTATGCGACTGCCACCGGCTCTTTCGAGACCTGCTTGGAAAAGTCGCATTTAACCACCGGCGCCTCTTGAGCCGGGGCTTCGGTCTTGCCTTTGGCTTTCGCCGGCTTCTTCTTGCGCTTGGGTTGATCGTCCTCGTCCGATGCGGTCTTCTTATTGTTCGGACAAACCAGGAATGTGCCGGCTTTCAGGTTCTTCTCGAGAAGATACGGGCTGCCACACTCCGGACACTGCTCTGCAACCGGCTTGTAGGCCGACGTGAAGTCGCACTTCGGATAATTCGAACAGCCATAAAAGATGTTGCCGCGCCGCCGAGCCTTCTTCTCCACCAGCTCGCCGTCTTTGCATTGCGGACACTTCACGCCGATGAAGTTCTGCTTCACGTACTTGCATTCCGGGTATCCGCTGCAGGAGACGAATTCGCCGTACCGTCCGTGACGCAGGACCATATTGCGTCCGCACTGCGGACAAGTTTCTTCCAGCGGCACGTCAGGAACTTTCTTGCCCTGATCGAGACGCCGCGTCGTCTTGCAGTCAGGGTATCCGGTGCAGGCCATGAATTGCCCGAAGCGTCCACGCTTCAGCACCATCACACGCCCGCAGTTTTCGCAGTACTCCTCCTGCGTCGTCTCCTGCACATCGGCATTTTCCAAATCGGGAAGATCGATGACGTTTTCTTTGGTAAATGTGCAGCTGTTGGGATCCTCTTTGTCGTAGGCGCTGCAGGCAAAGAACGAGCCGAACTTGCCCCACTTCAGCACCAGCGGAGAGCCGCAGCGCTCGCACTTCTCGTCTGTCGGCTTCTCCATGCGCTTCACGTTCTCCATATGCTTCTGCGCATATTTGAGATTTTTTTCGAAGCGCTTGTAGAACTCCGACATTGCGTCGGTCCACTTTTCTTTGCCTTCCTCGATCTCGTCCAGCTCTTCTTCCAGCTTCGCGGTGTAGGCCGGATCGAAGATCTCCGGGAAGTTTTTGATCAGCAGATCGGTTACGACCAGCCCAATCTCCGTCGGCACGAACTTGCCACCGAGCTTCTGCACGTACTGGCGCTCCTGAATCGTGCTGAGAATGGCGGCATAAGTTGACGGACGGCCGATCCCGCGCTCTTCCAGTTCCTTTACGAGCGACGCCTCGTTGTAGCGCGGCGGGGGCTCGGTGAAGTGCTGTTCCGGCTTGAGTTCCTTCAGCGTAAGCTTCTGGCCTTCTTCGAGCGGCGGCAGCTTGTGCTTGAGTGCCTCGTCCTCTTCGTCCTTGCCTTCCTTCGATTCCTCGTAAACCTTGAGGAATCCGTCAAACTTCAGGACCGAACCGGTTACGCGGAAGTTGTATTTGCGGCTGTCCACCGAGGCGTCGATATCGACGGTGGTCTGGTCAAAGACTGCCGGCAGCATCTGCGAGGCGACGAATCGCTGCCACACCAGCTTGTAAATCTTGAATTCATCTTCCTGGAGATATTGCTTTACCGAATCGGGATGGCGAGTCACTGAAGTGGGCCGGATGGCTTCGTGCGCATCCTGCGCTTCCTTTTTTGACTTGTAAACGTTCGGCGTCTCGGGAAGATACTGCGTTCCGAAATTGGAGCCAATCAGCTCACGAACCTCGTCAATGGCCTCGGGCGCGATGCGCGTCGAGTCAGTACGCATATACGTAATCAGACCGACTGAGCCCTCGTCCCCCAGCTCCACACCTTCATACAAGCGCTGCGCAATCATCATGGCGCGCTTTACGCTGAAGCGCAGTTTGCGCGACGCGTCCTGCTGGAATTTGCTGGTGGTGAACGGTGGAGTCGCGCTGCGGCGGCGCTCCCGTCTTTCTACCGAGCGAACCGCCCATTGCGCCTGCCCCAGAGCGCTGGTGATCTTCTGCGACTCTTCCCCGTTTGGAACTTCTATCTTTTCGCCATCGATACCTAGAAACCGCCCGTCGAACGCAGGTGGCTTGCCCGACGAAAGATGCGCGTCGATGGTCCAGTATTCCTTCTTCTCGAAAGCCTTGATTTCGCGCTCGCGCTCAACGATCAGCCGCAGCGCGACGGTCTGCACGCGTCCGGCGGAGAGTCCGCGCCGAACCTTGTCCCAGAGCAGCGGTGAGATCTGGTAGCCCACAATGCGGTCGAGCACGCGGCGAGTCTGCTGCGCATCGACCAGGTTCCAATCGATCTCGCGAGGATGTTCGAAAGCGGCCTTTACCGCCTTCGACGTGATCTCGTTAAAGGTGACGCGATGGATCGGCACGCCGCCGGCGCGTTTCTTTTTGGGAGTGGCTTCGCCGAGCTCTTCGTATAGATGTGCAGCGATGGCTTCGCCTTCGCGGTCCGGGTCAGGCGCGAGATAGATGGCAGACGCCGTCTTCGCCTTCTTGCGAAGGTTGATCAGAACTTTTTCTTTCCCGGGAATGACGACGTATTCGGTCTCGAAGTCATTATCGAGATCGACGCCGATCTTGTTCTTGGGCAGGTCCTTCACATGGCCAAGCGAGAAATCGACATCGAAATCCTTGCCGAGATATTTATTGATGGTCTTCGCCTTGCCGGGCGATTCGACGATGACGAGTGCTTTCGACAAATAAGCTCCTAAGCTTCTAAGCGGCTAAGCTTCTAAGCTATCAAACATGTATAACGTCTTGGTCAAGGATGACGATCAACTTGCTGCTGACGCTGCTCGCAGAGTGCCTCTCAAGGAGACTAACATTCGGCCAACTTCCGCAAGACGCTGCTCCAAACTGTGGCATTCCGCTTCGGAAACATAACCAAGATCTTTTGCTACAAGTAGTTGATATTCCAACTCTGCCGCAACCTAACGCGATCTGGACAAAGCGTCCAAACTCGGCATCACCGTCCCGGCCTCTACCCTCAGCGATATTGCAGCCGATGGATATGGCAGCACGTCTCATCTGCGAAACTAAACCGTAGGTCTCTGCCTTCGGAAAAGTCTGAGTAATTCGGTAAACATCCAGCGTGATCTCATGCGCCTTCTGCCAGACCTTTAATTGCCTGAAATCAGCCATATCACTCAATCCTCCGGCTGAGAAGCTTAGCAGCTTAGAAGCTCAGAAGCTTCTAACGTAATTCTTCCCCGGCAGCGGTTTAACCTTGCCTGCCAGCTCCAATTCAAAGAGCGCGGAGAAGATTTCCGAGGAGGAGATTTCGCCTTCCAGCTTCTCGATGATCACGTCGAGCTGGGTGGCCTCGTCTGGCTTTAACAACGCGTAAATTCGCTTTTCGTGCGGCGAGAGTTGTGAGTCGTTAAATAAGGATGCTTCAGGCTGCACCGCAGATTCAACCCTCCAGCAACTCTCAAGTTGCAGCTTGATGTCCGCGGGCAGCTCTTCCCACACGTCTTCCCATGTGGCAGTGAGCTTAGCCCCCTGTTTTATCAACGTGTTAGGTCCCCAGGAATTTCGGTTGGTCACGTTGCCGGGAACCGCGAAGATCTCCCTTCCCTGCTCCAGGGCGCAGCGCGCGGTGATCCGAGTCCCGCTGTATTCGCCTGCCTCGACTACGAGCACGCCGAAGCTCAGCCCACTGATGATTCTGTTCCGTATTGGGAAGTTCTGCGGCGCGGCGAAGGTGCCGATTGGGAACTCTGAGACCAGCGCGCCTCCGGCTTCCAGAATGGCATCGGCTATGCGCTTGTTCTCGCGCGGATAAGGCACATCGACGCCCGTGCCCCAGACTGCGACGGTCTTGCCTTTCCCATTCAGCGCGCCGCGATGCGCATGTGTATCTACTCCGCGCGCCATGCCGCTCACGATCACCAGTCCGCGTGATGCCAGATCGTTGCCGAGACGCTCCGCCATGCCGATTCCATACGGAGTCGGATGACGCGTGCCGACAACTCCCAATCCGGGCTGCGAAAGAAGCGCCGCATCGCCGCGCACATAAAGCAGCAATGGCGGATCGTAGATCTCTTTCAGCCTCGCCGGATATCGGACATCGTCGAAGGAGACCAGCTCTGCGCCAATATCGCGCGCCTTCATGAATTCTTCTTCCGCCAGCGAGTACGACTTGTTCAGCGCAATCGATTGCGCGGCGGCGGCCGGCAGACCCGCGGCCTCGAGCTCCGTAAGCGATGCGGTGAACGCGCGATCGATGCCGCCGAAGTGACGTACCAGCTTGTGTCCGCGAATCGGACCCATGGCGGGGGTCAGGGCGAGCGCGAGCCATTGCAGCGTGGATACATCCGGCGGAGTTACGTGGGAAGCTGCGGCAGATTGGCTCATCGCAAGACTGGAGGCGGAAGATACGATGTCGGCGCTGCCGATGTCAACACGGCGTGCGACCGGTTTGGTTCACTGTGAGCTCTTATAGTGCCCAGATTCGGAACGGCGTACTTCACTGAACCGCCAGTTCTTGATATTGCCCTGCGCCTCCAAACGTCCATCGCCGACGAGAGCTTCAATGCGTTGGCTGATAGTTTCGTAGTTGTCACTTTGGGATGCTGAAGTTCCGCCCGTACGCTGAGCAACTTCCACAACGACCCTCGCTACTTTCTTCCAGCGTTCCCCGAGGACGGAAAGAATGCTGTCATCAATTTCGGAAGTAGTCATAGTTTTCTCAGTTTAGTGTGCCCAAACTCACCTTCTCAAGTCAGTGCAAGACGTGTCCGAATTCCACTGACACAGCGGAAAGCAAGCTTATTCATTGCGCTGATAGTATGTCTATCAATGCCTCGCTTACGAGTTTCTGCGATCAGCTATCTGAATACCGCTCCGCTGATGTGGGATTTCGAGCAGAGTTCAGGGCGCGACAGGCTGCGCGAGGAATTTGACGTCAGCTACACTATCCCTTCTCGTTGCGCGCAGATGCTCGCCGAGGAATCGGCGGACATTTGAATCATCCCGGTCGCGGCTTACGCCACAATTCCCAATCTGGTAATCCTGCCCGACGTAGCGATTGCGAGCAAGGGTGCGGTGCGCTCGATCCTGCTCGTCAGCACAAAGCCCATTGACGAGATTCGCTCCGTCGCTCTCGACAGTTCCTCGCGCTCTTCAGCAGCTCTGATCCAAATTCTGTTCGCCAAGTACTGGCGACAGGAGGTCCGCTACGTCTCCGCAGAGCCGGATTTGATCCGTATGTTGAGCATTTGCGATGCAGCTCTGCTGATTGGCGATCCTGCTCTGCAGGTGGACCGCTCGCGCTACGTGACCTGGGACCTGGGCGAGGAGTGGCGCGCCTTCACCGGCAAGCCATTCGTCTTTGCCTTTTGGGCGGCTCGCGCCGCATGCGCCGATGAGCGCGAACTCTCCGATGCTGCCCAGGTTTTCCGGGAGTCACGCGATCAGGGACTGCACCACATTGCCGAGATCGCGGCCGTTTGGGCTCCCAAGCTCCGCCTCTCAAAGCAAGAGATCGCGCGATATCTCGAAGGAAATATTCATTACTTCCTCGACCAGGAGAACCTGGCGGGAATGCAGCTGTTCTTCCGCCACGCGACTGAGTTGGGCATTCTCCCACCCGTTCCAGAGCTGCGCATAGCTTCTCCCACGCAAAACCGCAACTCTACTGAGTTTGCGCGCTTCTAACTGACCAGACTGTCCTTATGCTGGCCGAGTTACTCATCGCGGGCCAAGTGTGGGCCAAGATTCGGCAACTTGGCCCGGTAGGCGAAGTTCTGCTCGGACTGGCCGACGCCTCCGTAGTCCCCACTCCGGGCAGCCTCGACATTCTCCTTATTCTGTTGGTTGCTTCCGAACGCCAGCACTGGTGGATTTACGTGATCGCCGCGACCATCGGCTCAACCTTGGGCGCTTATGTCACCTACGGCATCGGCGAAAAGGGCGGGAAAGAAGGCCTGGAAAAGCGCATTCCCGAAAAGAAGCTGAGGAAGGTGTACCGATGGAGCGAGAAGTACGGTGTGGGCGCAGTCGCCGTGCCGGCGCTGCTTCCGCCGCCATTCCCGCTCTCGCCATTTCTTCTGGCCGCCGGCGTCCTGAAAGTTCCCAAAACGAAATTCCTCTCCGCCTACGCCGCCGGCAGGTTGGTGCGCTACAGCATCGTAGCCTGGCTCGGCATGCGATACGGCAAGGGACTGATTCACTGGATCCAGCAATACTCGAAGCCGATCATCTGGGTGCTGATCGGACTGGCGGTTCTGGGCGGAATCGCCGCCGGAATCTACATCTACCAGCGCAAGCGCAAGGGACTTCCGGCGCTGCACTCCGCGGAAAAGCGGGCCGCGTAATCGTCGCAGCCTAGCACCCGCCCTACGGGACTCAAGAACCGCCGTAGATGAGGTACTTCTGGCGTATCTGCATGAAGTTGCGCAGGCCGGCCTGATACTCGGCTGCAATACAACGAGCGTCCTTACCGGCTTTGAGGTCGGCGAGGACGGCGTCACTGCCGAGCAATTCTATGAGGCGAGACATGTCCCAATCGTTGCGATAGAGCTTCCACATGGCCGAGGCTAGTTCGAGTCCAAGTTCCGGTGCGTCAAGAATCGTGCGGTCTAGGACGATCATCTGGACGCCGCCCAGACGCTGGCCGCCGAACTTGCTTCCCTTCTCCGGAGTGAACCATGTCGGGACGAAGCGGACGCCCGGAATTTCACGCGCATTCAAATACCGGGCGAATTCGCGGGGCTTGATCCAGGGCGCGCCAAAGATCTCGAAAGGCGTGTCAGTGCCGCGGCCCACCGAAACATTTGTGTACTCCACGATGCCTACGCCGGTATAGAGCGCCGCTTCATTCATATTGCGCATGTTGGGGGAGAGGTTCACCCAGACGA
>JAFAUE010000257.1 GCA_019243475.1 Acidobacteriota bacterium
TCGTCGTCGTGTTCTTCGGGGAATCGCACCTGGCGCCGTCCCACTTACCGCGGGAAATTGAGCGCTGCCTGCCAGGAGAGGACTTCCGCGCAGTGCTCCAGAACGTTGATAGTTTGTACTTCCGCGCGGCCGGCGAATTTGCGCACACGGTCGATGCCGTGCTCGTGAATGCGAACACGGCAGCGGTGTTCAATGCCACGCCGGTGGAGAAGTGGCAGAGCTACCGCCTCGCTATCGAACGCTGGCGCGAAGAATCGCAGCGCCATCCCGACGTAACTCCGCTGATCTACGACTTGATCGACGCGTTGCTCGACCTGCTCCGCATCGACCGCTATGAGGACGACGAGGAAGCCCAGCGATATTTCGTCGATTGCTATCCGGAAGTTGCTTACTACAACTCGGTTGAAGACGCACGAGTGTTTCTCGCTCGCTCCACGTTGCCATTGTCGAAACGCAACCAGTACTTAGTCGAGTTGATGGAGACCGGCAGCACCTACATTCCCAATCTGAACCTGCTGGCTGTGCACCGGCTCCGCATGGCCGCTGCCGCCAGAAATGTCGGCCGGTTCGTGCACCACGCCTGCAGGCGCTTCGAGGCGATGGATGCGGCTCAGCAGTCCGGCGATGATTCTCTTTATGGGCGTGCTCTTGCGGAAGCGATGGAGCAGTTTTGCGCTCGTCTGCTCTATCCGTCGCAGCCGGTCGTTGACGACGCCCATCTGATCAGCTTCTACGAAGACGAAGAGTCGATGAGGGTTCACCTCGCCCCGGCCGAGCACGCCAGAGTGCTCGACTGTGCGCTGCAGCACCGCGACTTCGAGCTTCATGCCCGCAGCTACGCGGTCGAGCCGCAGCGTCTGCGGGAGATTGCCGCCTGGCCCGGCGCTATGCAGGACGCATTGGCAACCTACCTGGGACAAATGCTGGCGGGCGATCTTTACCGCGCGTATATCGAAGGTGAGCTCACCCGCTCAGAAGCGCGCGCCATGATGTTCCGGCCGCTGAGCAAAGAAGCTCGCAACCTGTACTTCGCCCTGGCACGCCGCGTTCGACGTCGCCCGGCGCGTTCAGCCGCGTGACGCAAGCGACGGCAACCCGGCCCCTCAACACTCCTCTCCTGGTTTCCGGTTTTGCGTTTAGCAACTCAGCTTCTCTGCTGCTAAAATATGAGGTTTCCAGCTGAACTTATCGCGCTCTCCGTGGCTCTCGCCCGACTGGCGCACTTCATCAGGAGATTTAAATGGCTTATGTAATCGCAGAACCTTGCATTGGCACCAAGGACACGGCGTGCGTGGACGCGTGTCCAGTGGACTGCATTCATCCTAAGAAAGACGAAGCCCCGCACGCCGAGAGCAACATGCTCTTTATCGATCCGGTCGAGTGCATCGATTGCGGCGCGTGCGTGCCGGTTTGCCCGGTCTCGGCCATCTTCGCCGCCGACGATCTTCCTGAAAAATGGAAGGAGTACGAGGGTAAGAACGCGCAGTATTTTGGGCGCTGAGACTGATTGCAGGTTGACACTGATTGCGAAACGATGAGCCCGGCCGCCTTTGGCCGGGCTTTGCATTTTTGCTTGACCCATTTTGAAACTCGCGTTAGCAGAGAAACATGCTCCGAGTGAGAATCTCTAACCATCCCGTTGCTCCGATCAGACGAAGCGCCGCGTCAGTCACCACAGAGCGGTTTTCTCACTGCGGCGTAACCCCGAGCGGACCGGCGTTACCCCGTGGAAAAGTCGGCGTTACCCCGTGCATATTCCGGCGTTACCCGGTGGAAAAGTCGGCGTTACCCCGCACGATCGTGTGGGAGCAAATCGGGGCCGGTCATTGGAAGAACGCATTTAGAATCAAGCCTATCCGCAGGCGGCAATCGAGGATATCTCTCCGCCATGAGCTGGCAGCAAGTGACATTTCCGAAGTCATCAGGTTCGATTGCATTCGGCGCAGTCTGGCTCGTAGGTGTTGCCTCCGCGCTGATCACCTTTCGCTTGGCGATCTCAGGAAAGCTGTGGGCCCTTGGCATTCCAGGCTGGCTAATCACATTGATTTGCCTGGTTGGCATCTGGCAATGGATATGGATCATGCCGTTGCTTGGCTTAGCGCGAGGCCGCAACAACATGACCGTTTACAACGGACTCTTGCGCGGCGGAATTTCGTTTTCGGGATTGCAACTGAGCGTCTTCCTGCTGTTGTACCTGATGCTGCGGAAGTTCAATCTGCAGTGATCAGAAAGACTCTGTGGCCTACCGCCACGAGCCAGCTTAACTAAGAGGCGGGAGCCGTGCTGAAGCAGTCAGACGCCATCGTGCTGCGAACCTATCCTTTCCGCGAAGCTGACCTGCTGGTCACTCTCTTCACGCGGGAAGAAGGCAAGATCAAGGGCGTGGCGCGTTCGGCAAAGAAGTCGAAGCGCCGGTTTGGCGGCGCGCTCGAGCCGTTGACGCTGGTTCACGCATATTACGACCAGAAGCAAGGACAGGAGCTGGTCCGGCTCGACTCCTGCGACGTGCTGGAATCGCCGCTGATGCACCCGATCGATTATGAGCGCAGCGTGGCGCTCTCCTACGTCGCCGAAGTGCTCGACGGCCTGCTCGCCGAGCATGATGTCAACGACGCGGTTTTTCGTCTTGCGCTCTCCGTGCTCCCGCATCTGGTAAGTGGCGGCATTTGGATGCCGCTGACGTATTTCGACTTGTGGATCACCCGCTTGATGGGCCTGCTGCCTGAGCTAAGCACATGCATCGTCTGCGGAGAGGAATTGAACGGCTCCGGTCGCGTTTTTTTTCACGCTCTCGCCGATGGCCTCATGTGCGCTGAGCACAAGCGGCTGGCCAGCTCAGAGATGTCTATGGTTTCGCGGCAGCTGGCGGCGCAAATGTTCCGTTCTCCAGCCGACGCCTTCGCGGGCGATCCGTGGAAGCGCCAGCGTGGCGCTGATCTGAGAAAATTTCTCGCGCAGTGCATCGAGCGGCATATAGAAGGTAAGCTGGTGACGAGCGGCGCGCTGAATAAGCTCGATTGATGACGTTCATGGTGGATTTCTAATTTTGTGATTTCGCGATTTCGTGATTGTGAGCTGATAGTTCCGACCACGAGCGCGGCCCGTAATTCACAAATCACGAAATCACCAAATCACGAAATCACAGAATTAAGAAATTGAATACTTTGCCCGCAAAATCTCAGTCCGCATCGACCTTCCAGGATCTCATCCTCTCCCTCCAGTCTTTCTGGGCGGAGCGCGGATGCGTGCTGCAGCAGCCGTACGACGTTGAGGTCGGGGCCGGCACTATGGCGCCGGAGACGTTTCTCCGCGTGCTCGGCCCCAAGTCCTACCGGACGGCTTACCTGCAGCCTTCGCGGCGTCCGGCGGACGGCCGTTACGGCGAAAATCCAAATCGCCTCTACAAGCACACGCAGCTTCAGGTGATCCTCAAGCCTCCGCCGGACGACGTGCAGGAGCTGTATCTGCGCTCGCTCGAGGCCATCGGCATCGATCTGCGCAAGCACGACATCAAGTTCGAAGAAGACAACTGGGAGTCGCCCACGCTCGGCGCCTGGGGCATCGGCTGGCAGGTGATGCTCGATGGCCTCGAGATCACGCAGTTCACTTATTTCCAGCAGTGCGGCGGCATCGACCTCGACCCCATCTCGGCCGAGCTGACGTACGGCCTCGAGCGTCTGGCTGCGTTTTTGCAGGATGTGGACAGCATTTATGACATTGTCTGGTCGCGCGCAGCCGATGGCTCGTCGGTCACGTACGGCGATGTGCGACTCGCCGAGGAGCTGCAGCTATCGGTGTACAACTTCGAAGCCGCCGACGTGCAAAAAGCGTGGCAGCACCTGCAGTTGTATGAAAGCGAATGCAAGGCGCTGCTCGATGGCTATGCAGCACTTAAAAAGAAAGAAGCTGAGTCGCCGGAGGAGAGCGCGATTCGCCGCTTTCCTGTTTTGGGAGCCTTCGATCTGTGTCTTAAGTGCTCGCACCTGTTCAATATCCTCGACGCCAGAGGAGCGATTTCCGTAACCGAGCGCGTCGGCGTAATTGCCAGAATTCGCGCCCTAGCCGTGGGAGTGGCCAAGGCGTACCTCGACCAGCAGCAGGCAAATGCTCGGGAGGCCGCAGCATGATGTCCTCCTCGGCGGCATCGTCGGTACCGTTCCCGGTAGGGAATGGGTTCCTCCATCCGCTGGCCAGGCCAAACCCATTCGCTACCGCGAACGGTACTGATTGATGTTAGTCGCTGTTACTAAGAGAAAATGCCTGACCTACTGATCGAAATCGGCTGCGAAGAGATCCCGGCGCGCATGATCGATGGAGCGCGCGAGGAGCTGGCGCGCCGCATTTCCGATCTCCTCCAACGCGAGCGGCTTAGCGCCGCTTCCCAGAACGGCGCCTCGTCCTTCTCGACGCCGCGTCGTCTCGCCGTGCTCGTGCAAAACATTCAGTCGCAGCAGCCCGATATTCAGGAGCAACTCGTCGGCCCGGCGACGAAGATCGCCTACAAAGACGGTAAACCCACGGCAGCCGCCGAGGCTTTTGCCCGCAAAGCCGGCATCGATGTTTCCCGGCTTGAGAAAGTCACAAATCCAAAAGGGGAATACATCGCCGCGACGGTCACGCGCAAAGGCCGGAGCGCGTCCGAGATCATTTCCGAGTCTTTGCCCAAAGAACTCAATGCGCTTTACTGGGCCAAAAATATGTACTGGCGCGCGGGCAAGCCCGAGCGATTTGTGCGTCCGGTGCGCTGGATCGTGGGATTGCTCGATGGTCAGGTGCTCCCGCTTGAGTATGCAGGAGTGAAGGCCGACAGCAAGTCGCGAGGGCACCGCATTCTGTCCGCCGGCGAAATACGAATTTCCAAGGCAGCGGACTACGATCGCGACCTGCGCTCGAGGAGCGTGGTTGCCAATCCGAGCGAGCGCCTCGAGCGAATTCGCAAAGCGCTGGATGCTGCGGCGCGGACTGTCCCCGGCACGCGCTGGCGCGAAGACGGCGAACTGCTGAACACCGTGGTAAACCTCACCGAGTTTCCCGGGGTGGTACTCGGTACTTTCGATCGCGCTTTTCTCTCACTTCCGGAGGAAGTACTGGTCACCGTGATGCGCGACCATCAGAAGTATTTTGCGGTAGAGGACAGTTCCGGAAAGCTGGCGCCGCATTTTCTGGCCGTGCTCAACACAGACGGCGACCGCGACGGCGTAATCCGCCACGGCAACGAGCGCGTGCTGCGCGCGCGCTTTAACGACGCCCAGTTCTTCTGGAATGCCGATCAGAAGATCCCGCTCACGCAACGCGTCGAGATGCTGCGCGCGGTTACTTTCCAGAAGGACCTCGGCAGTTACTGGACCAAAACGGAACGCGTACGCCAGCTGTCCGCGACGCTGGCGCAGGAGCTGAAGCAGCAGGGCAGGCAGGTCTCGCTTCCGACTACCGACGAAGCCGCGCGTCTGGCGAAGACCGACCTCACAACAGAACTGGTGAAAGAATTCACTGAACTGCAAGGAGTCGTCGGCGGACTCTACGCGCGCGCGCAGGGACACACGCAGGCAGTCGCCGACGCTATCTACGATCACTATCGTCCCGAATCGGCCGTTGACACCATACCGCGCTCCATTGAAGGCGCATTGGTGTCGCTATCCGACAAGGCCGACAGCGTCTGCGGCATGTTCGCTCTCGGATTGCAGCCCAGCGGATCGAAGGACCCGTTCGCGTTGCGGCGGCAGGCGAATGGCATCGTCCGCATCCTGGCGGAACATAACCTCCCCTTGCGTACCAGCCAAATGTGCGCGGCTTCGCTGGCTCTTTATAAAGCTGCGCCGGAATTGAAAGACAAGCTGCGCGAGCTGGACAAAGCTCCTGAAGCGCTTGCGGCGTTCTTCCGCGAGCGGCTCGACTTCTACATGCGCGAGGTGCGCGCGATCGCGTATGACGTAGTCAATGCCGTGCTGAGCGCAGACAGTAACAACGTTCCCGATGCGCTCTCGCGCGCCGAGGCGGTGGCGCGCATCCGTCCGACTCCGGACTTCCTGGCTATATCCACTGCATTCAAGCGCATCAAGAACATCCTGCGCCAGGCGCGCGAGTCAGGAAAACAATGGCCGCAAGATTTCAATTCGCCAGCGTTGACTGAAGAGGCCGAACAAACTTTGGGCAGCCGCGTAATCAAGGCTGCGGAGCAAGTCGAATCGCTGCGCAAAGAGAAACGCTATGGAGATGCCTTAAGCCAGATCGCGCAGCTTCGCCCGTACGTTGACACGTTCTTTGACAAGGTAATGGTCATGGTGGAAGACGAAAAAGTGCGCGCGAATCGCCTGGCCCTGCTGGCGACGATGCAGCGCAGCTTCTCCACCATCGCAGATTTTTCGGAGATAGTGACGGAAAAAGCTGCTGGCTGCTAGCTGCTTGCGGCTAGCTAAAAACCAGCAGCGAGTAGCCAGTAGCGAGCAGCTAGTTGACCTTCTGCAATCTCGCAATCAGCTTCTGCACCAGGTTTTCCTCCGAGTCCGACCACAGCAAACGGCTGCTGACGCCGCAGTTCTTCTCGACGGCGATGGTGAAAGCGACCAGCTTCTGCACGTTGGCTTTCACGCGGTCCTCGCTGAGCTGGTCGAGTTCGAGTTCCTCGTGCAGGAAAGGAGTGTCGAGGCCGAAATCAACTTCGATGTGCCCGTGCTCTTGAAATATCTCGTCCTCGAAATCGGTGCCATGAACGAGAAACTGCACCGGCAGCGCCGTGAGCCGCCAGGTTGTGTCCAGTCCGCCTCCCGTTTCGGGACTCCACAGGTCCCACATCGCGTCGAACTGGTAGGCGTGGTCGCTGTGAATGTGCTCGCTGGCCAGCGCGATCGCCTGCTCCGGCAGTACGCTGGAATCGACGGTCTCTTCGAACACCGGAGGCTCGTTCCATGAGATGCCGTGCACGGCGAGGTGTCCGATACCCGGCCGCGAGGCCGAAAAGGGAAATTGCTTGAGCAGGGAAAGCGTGCGCGGCATCATCTCAGCTTCGCCGAAGCTGGGAAACCAGAGACTGAGATAGAGCCGGTCGGCCATGGGAAAGGCTACCAGCTACCGGCTACCAGCTGCCAGCTATCCGAGTTCCCAAACGTGCCGGAAGCTGGCAGCTGGTAGCTGGCAGCTCTTCCTGTGCGATACTGGAAATGAGCGAGCAGCAAGCCGGAACTCGCGCCTATCAAGCGAGCGTCCCCGTCGTCTAGCCCGGCCTAGGACATCGCCCTTTCACGGCGGTAACACGGGTTCAAATCCCGTCGGGGACGCCAGTGTTACCGAACTCATTTAAAAACCGCGCATACATTTCAGTAATCACGGTATTACGCGGTTCAAAGAACTTTCTTTCTTGGCTGAATATCAGCCCATCGGGAAAGAATGACTTCGCGAGTTCCTGACGCTGGTGAACGCTACCTTTCTCCCATGCACCGACGAGATCGACAGCTTCCTCTTGGGCTTGCTTCAGCATCTCCTCCATCGTGTTGCGCTCTGAATCTAGAGCATTTATCTCGCTGTTTATGCGAAAGGCTTCCTCTGCATTCGCTTTCTTAAAGTCGTCGTAATCTTCATCCTCGATCTTGCCTTGCAGCTTTTCAGTGAGGGCCTTTTGGTTCAAAGCTTTTATATCGGCCAATTTGCTGCTAAGCCGTTTTGCATCGGCGGCAATCCGATTCTTACGCTCACTCCACTGGTTCGCAATCCGGTCGGGCAGTTGTGCTAACAACTCGACAGTTGGTTCAATGAGACTAAGAAGGCCGACAAACTGCTTATGAAGTTCATCGCGGCTGATGCCATTTTGTCCGCAGTCTTTCGTCCAGCACCAATATCGGGCATACCGTTCGGTTCTCCCCTTCGCCCATCCAGCAGTTAGCGGTCGCTCGCACTTCCCACAACGGACAATACCGCGCAAGGGAAAATCTTCATTCAACTTCTTGTGAGCGATGCCTTTCTTGTTGAGCTTCATCTGAACGGCAGCGAAGGTTTCATCAGAGACAATCGGCTCATACGTGCCGCGCACACGCAGGTCGCCCGTAATAATCCATCCGGCATAGGTTTCGTTAGAGAGCATTCGAGAAAACGTCTGCGGCGGGACAGGACGACCCTTCTTGGTCGTCAGCCCCATGCTCGTTAAGAAGTTGAGAACGCGCTCAGTCGTAACGAAGCGTCCCGAGGCCACCAGATCAAACGCTTGCCGAACCAACGGGCCTCGTACCGGGTCAGGCTCAATGTTCTTGTTCCGGTTTACGTATCCAATTGGAGCAGGCCAGAGATACCGTCCCTCCAGAACGGCGGCTCGCATCCTCTGCCGTGTGCGCTCCGACAGGGTGTCGCTGAACAGTTGGTTCACGCAGCCAGTGATATTCCGCATGAAGTTGCCATTTGCTGAGTTGTCGGTCAACGGTTCGTCCAAAGAAACGAACTTGATGCCAAGCGCATCGAGCTGCGCAAGGAATCCAACCTGAACATCGACTTTTCTGGCGAGTCTGGATAAGTCGGTCACGATCAGGTGAGAGACGTTGTTTTCCTTCCGGCAAAACGACAGCACTTCCTCGAAACTCGTACGCTTCTCGATCCATGCACTCTCGCTAGCCTCAAAGACTTTCAGCAAAGGAATGTTATGCTGTACGCAGTACGCAGCGATCCTGTTCCTCTGGACAGGAATGCTGTTATTGTCCCGCTGCTGTTCTTCTGTACTGACCCTGGCGTACCCGACTGCTCCTGACATGTATCACCTGTGATGGTCTGAATTGGCGAGGCCCGAACTCCTCGTTGTAAGTGACCGGGGCGGGCTTCCCGGCCCCCCGTTTCCCATTTAGGGAAGTTGACACCCTTGTTCGCAACTATCCCGATTCTAGAGCGGATTCTGGCCTGATTCTGAGCCTTCTTCGGACACCCTCTAAACATGGGAAACTTCCGCGTTCACATTGACTTCCGCGTTAGGAGCGGAATGTTATCCCCCACCCC
>JAFAUE010000264.1 GCA_019243475.1 Acidobacteriota bacterium
GCGATCGGCCGCGGTGATGAGCTCGGTGGCGAGGTCAACATACTTTTTGGCTTCGTCCCAATCCTGGAAAAAATCATTGGCAGCCGTGCTGCCGCGCGCGAGATAGGCGCCGGCCAGCAGACGGCGGTTCTCGGTCGCCTGCGCCAGCGCGATCGCCTCGTCGGCATACTGGCGGGCAAGGTTGGCGTGCAGCGCCAGGTCGGCGTCTTCGAGCTGTTCCTCGACCCGCGCATTCTCGCAGGCAGCCAGCAAGACGCGCGCCCGTGCCATGAGAATCTGATCGTGCTTCTGCTGGGCCAACTCATAGGCTTTGCCCGATTCGTGCGCGGCGCGCTCGAAGTCGCCTTGATCGAGATGCAGCTGACCGGCGTTGACCAACACTGTGCCGGTGCCGCCATGGTGCTGGTGGTGCGCGTAGATCTCGCCCGCATGATGCAGCTGGTCGAGAGCGTCGCGGCAGAGCTTGAGATATCGGCTGTGAGCGCCGCCGCGCGGCTCGCCGTCGGGCTTTGTACCCAGACGCGAGTCGATCTGCTTGCGCAGCTGCAGCGCGATTAAACGCTTCACGTACGCCGAATTCACCAGCGCGCGGGCGAGATTGCGGTGGTTGGGATAGCGGCGCGCGTAGATGGCGATCGCGTTTTCGAAGTGGTGGATCGCTTCGGCATATTCGCCGGAGCGGCGCACGATGCGTCCACGCGCCGATTCGATGTTGCCCAGCGCCAGCCAGTCGTCGCTCGACTTGAGCGCGACCTCGGCCTGCTCCAGCAGGCGTAGTCCCTCTTTGGGACGGCCAAGCTGGAAATTGATCCACGCCTCCTGGACCTGGATGAGCGCAGTCAGCTTCGACTCGTGTACGCGGCTGGCCAGGCGGCGGGCTTCGACGATGTCGCGCAGAGCGGCGTCGTACTCACCTTTTTTTCGGTGGGCACGCGCCTTCCAGAAGTGCGCCAGCACCATCAGACGGGGATCGCTTAGCTCGCGCTCTGCCTGCAGCACGAACTGCAGCAGATGCACGGCGCCGTCGGCATTTTCCTGGGCAATGCAGGAAAAAGCCTCGGCCATGCGCAGCAGCAGGTATTCCGAGATCGGCATCTGCCGCCGTAGCTCGGCGGAAAACTTATGCAGCATGGCCTCGATGAGGCGATGGTCGGCGTAGCCCGCATCTACCCACTCCGCTACGCAGAGAACCAGGTCGGGAGCATCCGGGTCGTTGGCCTCGACTTGCTCAAGCGACTTCGAGGCGTCGGCGAGCACGGCAAAGCCGGCTTCGATATGCCGCTGCGCCAGCGTATTCCTCAATTCCGTCAACAACTTGGCGGCATCGGTGCTCACAGAATCAGGATTGTAGCCCAGTCATCCGCAACGGTCTATTGATGAATTCCCGTTGGATAACGAACTAGATGCCAAATAAGCTGTAATTATTTGCATATGAATAGCTTATCGATTATGTACCTCGGTCGATACGCCCAATGAACTACTCGTCCGAATCGGACTACTTCCGTTGCCCAGTTGCCTTTTTTCGCTTCTAATCGTGCTGCCGGGCAATAACGACGGCTTCGGGAGAAAACGATGACGCAGAAAACCAATGGCCACGCTAAAAGCAATCGCTGGGAAGGAATCACCCGTCCTTATTCGTCGGAAGATGTCGAGCGGTTGCGCGGCACGGTGCGCATCGAGTATTCGCTGGCGAGGGCAGGCGCGGAAAAACTGTGGCGGCTGCTGCACGACGAGCCATTTGTCCCGGCCTTAGGCGCGCTCACCGGAAACCAGGCGGTGGAGATGGCAGCTGCGGGGCTGAAGGCCATCTACCTGAGCGGCTGGCAGGTCGCCGCCGACGCGAACCTTGCCGGGCAGATGTATCCCGACCAGAGTCTTTATCCGGCAAACAGCGTTCCCAATGTGGTACGTGCGATCAACAATGCCCTGCTGCGCGCGGATCAAATCGCCCACAGTGAAGGACGCGATGGCGTCGAATGGATGCTGCCGATCGTGGCCGACGCCGAAGCGGGATTCGGCGGATGTCTCAACGCCTATGAGCTGATGAAGGCGATGATTGAGGCGGGAGCTGCGGCCGTCCATTTCGAAGATCAGCTTTCTTCCGCAAAGAAGTGCGGACACCTTGGCGGCAAGGTCCTCGTCCCCACCCAGGAAGCGGTGCAGAAACTGGTTGCGGCGAGACTCGCGGCCGACGTCCTCGGCGTGCCGACTCTGGTGGTTGCACGTACAGACGCCCACTCAGCCCAGCTCATCACCAGCGACTGCGATCCTTGCGATCGCGAATTCATTACCGGCGAGCGGACGATGGAAGGTTTCTATCGCATTCGCGGCGGGCTGCAGGCGGCCATCGCCCGCGGTCTGGCCTACGCGCCTTACGCCGATTTGGTGTGGTGCGAAACCTCGGAACCGAATATCGAAGAGGCCCGCGAGTTTGCCGAAGCGATCCACGCCAAATTCCCCAACAAGCTGCTGGCCTACAACTGCTCGCCGTCGTTCAACTGGAAGTCCAAGCTCTCTGACGACAAGATCGCCGGCTTTCAGCGCGAACTCGGCGCGATGGGCTACAAGTTCCAGTTCGTGACGCTGGCCGGCTTCCACGCCCTGAACCTCTCGATGTTCGAGCTTGCCCGCGAATACGCGCAGAGCGGCATGGCTGCATATTCGAAGCTGCAGCAGCGCGAGTTCGCCCTGGCCGACGGACACGGCTACGGCGCGGTAAAGCATCAGCGGTTCGTCGGAACCGGGTACTTCGACGCGGTGGCCACAGTGATCTCTGCCGGCCAGACTTCCACCTGCGCCCTCGCCGGCTCAACCGAGGCTGAGCAGTTCGAGAAGCCCGCGGGAGAGAAGAAGACCAACGGGCATGGGTACAGCAACGGCCATGGGACAAACGGCCATTTCAAGAGCAATGGACACTTCAAGAGCAACGGACACGCCCCCGAGATGCTCCCGCCGTTCGACCGCTTCGATCCGGAAGAGGTCGCATTGATGCCGTCGGGGGACTAGAAAGGCAGACCAGCGGAGCCGGCTTCGGGCTCGGCGTTACCCCAGGTTTCATGGGCGGCCGAATCGTGTTTGCACTTCGGAAAAGCGCCCGGCGCTTTTGCGCACGGCAGCAGCCCGGGAGTCTGTACCTGGAAGCCTTCTGTCAAAAATAATTCCCTGCTAATTCCCTGCTATTTCCCTGCCCCCTGGCAAAATTCGCGATTTTTGGGCATAAACCTGTAACATCAGCTTCCTAAAAATTTCTGCGGGAAAATATTCCCTGCTAAATTCCCTGCCCAGGGAATTCGGACGTGCTTCCATGCTCTCTGCCTGGTTGCGACTGCCTTCGATTTTTGCGAGCGTTTACACTGTCCCTGAGGCCATTTTGGCCGGCGTCAAAAGGACCACTCTTCATGAATACTCCAGCTACGTCGGTGGCCGACTACGTGTCGCGCGCGGTCGGTCCGATCATCCTTTTTGGCCCGCCGGGCGCGGGCAAAGGCACCCAGGCCAAGCAGATTGTTGAGCGCTACGGCATACCACATCTCTCCACCGGCGATCTCCTGCGCGAAAACGTGAAGCTGGGAACAGCGCTGGGGCAAAAAGCAAAAGCGGTAATGGATTCCGGCAAACTTGTGTCGGACGACCTGGTCAACGAGATGGTGGCCGAACGACTGGCGCGTCCGGACTGCGCTCGCGGATTCATCCTCGACGGATTTCCTCGCACCGTCGGACAAGCGGAATGGCTGGACGGGTTCTTGTCCGCGCGCGGATCCAAGCTGCCGCTGCGCGTGCTTCGTATCGCGGTGGACCAGGACAAGCTGTTCAAACGTCTTACGGGACGGCGCACCTGTCCCGCGTGTGGTGCGATTTACAACATCTACACCAATCCCCCGCGCGTGCCGGATAGCTGCGACAAAGATGGAACCAGCCTGACTTTCCGCAAAGACGATAGCGAGGAAGCCATCGGCACACGCCTGAAGGCGTACGAGAACGAAACTCTGCCGCTGGCCGACTATTACCGCCAGCGCGGCATCTTGACTGAAGTCGATGGCGACGCCGCTGCGGACGACGTGAGCCGGCAACTGTTCCACGCTCTGGAAAAAGGCGAGCTGTAGCGGAGGGCCTTGCGCCGGCTTCTAAGATCTCTAACGCTTCGGGGCTAATGTTTCGCAGCTAATGACTGCTGTGCTATTTCCACAAATGCCGTAGCCGCCCGCGGCAGCGTGCGATCTTTGCGATAGACCAGCGCCAGCTCGCGCTTGAGCTTCAGGTCCTTTATGGGAATCAGGCTCAGGCGTCCGGCATCTACATCCTCTTTAGCGAAGCTGGTGCTGATCACCGACGCCCCAAAACCTGCGGCAACAAACTGTTTGATCAGGGTGATGCTCCCGAGCTCCATCGAAATGCGCAGACGGTCGCGGAATGGATTGAATATGCGCTCCAGCACCTGCCGCGTCGATCCCGTTTTCGGAAAAATCAGCGGCACTTCCGCCACTTCGGCCAGGCCGACGACTTTCTTCTCGGTAAGCGGATGGCTCGCCTGAATTACCAGCTGCAGCTCGTCGCGAAACATCGGCACTACACGGAGTGACGAGCTCTTCACCGGCAGCGTAACAATGCCCACGTCCACCGCTCCGGCTTCGATCTTTTCGATGATCTTTCTGCTGAAATTGCGATAGACACTGATGCGAACCGCCGGATATTTCTCGTGGAAGCGCTCGAATATCTTCGGCAGAACGTAAAGAAATGTCGCTTCGTTGGCGCCGATTGAGAGTACTCCGCGCGTCTCCTGCGAGGCATGCGACAGCGCGTTGCGCGATTCGTCGTAGAGTCGCAGCAGGCTCTGCGCGTATTGCAGCAGAATGTCGCCCGCAGGAGTGAGGCGGACAGCCTTCCCGGAACGGTCAAACAGCCGTTGCTGGTATTCCTCTTCGAGCTGGCGAATCTGCGCGCTCACCGCCGGCTGCGAGCGAAATACCTTCGCCGCGGCGCGCGAGAAGTTCCCTTCCTTGGCAACTTCGACAAACGTTTTGAGATGGTCTAAGTCCACGGTCCGCTACCCGGTTCCGGCGTCATCTCTCGATTACACAGGCGTAGCGGCAAATTCTACTAATAAGAAAATTCGATGTCGGCGATTGATTTCCCTGATATTCCTGTATCGAGGATGGAAAACCGGAATGCGAAATAAAACAGCGGGAGTTGTGGTTTTACTGCTCTTTTCTGTGGGACTGCTGATGCCGCAAAGCACGCAGGAGAATCCGCGCGCTCAAAGTTCTGCCGCCACGGAAAAGGACATGCGCGCCGATCTGGAACGCCTGCACGCGCTGCTGGGGCAGATGCAGAAGAATGCAGCGTTTGTCTCGCAGGGAGATACGCCGCTCAAACATGAATTTGAGCTTGAGATCGAGATGTGGCAGATCGTGCTGAACGACATGGATAAGAAAATAAGATAAGACAATCAGCTCTGCCTCGGGCCGGTCAGGTCCGAAGGCCGTCAGAATTCGAATGTTACAAATCTGGCGGAGGATGAGCCCAGATTCTTGAATTGATGCTTGCCGCCGTTGATCCATGCACACTCTCCGGCGCTGAGACGCACAAGAGCGGCGGGAGACTCCGGCGCGGCGGCCTCGTCTTGCAATTCCAAATCGGTAACGGCGACGAGCAACATGTCATCTCGCGCGGCGGCGGCGCGAAACGCCTCGCCTGGTGAAAGCGAACTTCCAGCAAGAGTGATGTTGCCCAATCCGAGCGCCCACAATGGCTCAAGGTGGGTTGCGCCTTTGCATCCGCAGACCGATCGTCCGGTGTTGCCGGTGCACTCGCAGCCGGACGACAGCAGCCCGCGCTGCTTGATGGAAACAAGAACTCCGCGAAACTCTGCCGCGCCGGTGTTGGTCAGGAGTTTGGTTTCGAAGCTGGGGAAGAAGCGCACGTCGCCCGTGTCAAACTGTACGGGATTTACGCCTTGCTCGCGTCCAAAGCTGATGCTGCCCTTCGTAAGTCCAACCCAGAAAGTATCTCGAGCAGCTTGCAGCGATGCTGCGGATGCATGCGCAGCGAGGTCCAACTCATAGACGGAAACGAGATCGTTCTCGAAGCGAGCGTGATAGGTTCCCTGTGCAAGAGCTGAAAGTGCTGATAGCCAAAGGCCCAGGAAGAGGACGACGATTCTGCGTATCACAGGCGTCCCAACTCTTCCACCAGTTTGCGCACGTTCTTCTCGTCCACGACAACTTGCTCGTACTCGTTGGATCCGGGGCCGAACGCGATCTTCGTATTGCGAAATCTCATAGGGCTGGGAATCGTCGTTCGCAATCCGGCATGCAGCTCGCGTACACCGGTTCGCCGAACAATTTCGCGCGCTGTCTCCGGCTTAATCCCACCGGCTGCAACGATGCGAATGCGCTCTCTACCGAGACGTGCTAACTGCGCAAGAGTTTCACCGCCTTCCAGAGCTGTTTGAGCGCCGCCGGAACTCAGCACTCGCTGGACGCCACAAGCGATTAAGTGCTCCAGCGCTTCCTGCAAATCTCTGCACATATCGAAGGCGCGATGAAAGGTGACCGGCAACGGCGCGGCCGCAGCTGCCAACGTCTGCAGTCGTTCCGAATCAACAGTGCCATCCAATTTCAGAACGCCAAGCGTCACGCCATCGGCGCCTAATCTTTTCGCGACGGCAATGTCTTGTACCATCGCAGTGAATTCATGGTCGGAGTAACAGAAGTCGCCACCCCGGGGACGAATCAATACATAGAGTTTTGTCGAGATAAGTTTTCTAGCCGTGGCAATCAATCCTTCGCTCGGCGTGACACCACCTTCCACAGGATTGCTGAATAACTCCACGCTGTCGGCCCCGCCACTCTGCGCAGCGGCGGCAGCATCCAGCGTGTGCGCTGCAATCTCGACCAGAATTTTTGCGGCGTTCAACGCGTCGTCTCAATTTGGGCCACGTAACATTGCGGCACGCACACGTAACTCATAAAGGTTACTGAGAACCCGGGTTCAGAATGAAACAACTTACAATTTTGCACAGAATCCAATTGCCATTTTGGAAATTATCTGTAAACTCAGTGGGCTGTTGCATCGCAAGAATACATAATTCACAAGAGTAAAGCAGAGCTTCACACGTTGGTGGTATCACGCGGATGAAGCGATTTTTGGTAAGATTGCACTTCCCGATTCGGGAGTCAGGAGCAGGTGGTGGATACGGAGCAGATTATTGCAGCATTGAGAGCTGAGCGTGAGCGGATTGATAAAGCGATCGCTGCGCTCGGTGGAGGTCTCAGGGCGGGACGCGCAGCACAAGGCCGGCGCGGACCGCGTCATATGAGCGCGGAGGCACGAAGACGTATTTCCGAAGCGCAGAAGAGGCGTTGGGCCGAACAACGGAAGAAGTCAAAATCCTAATTAGGCAAAGATAAACTCACTATGCCCAAATCAAAGAAAAGCTCAGCAGCTTCCGGCGCGGGCCGGAAGGTCATTCCCTTGGCCGTGATGGAAAAGCAAGCCATCCAGAACGCGCTGAAGATCACCAAAGACGACAAGCTGAAAGCCGCGCGCATGCTCGGCATCGGCAAAACTACGCTGTATCGCAAGCTGAAGGAATACGGCTGGTAGCAAAGCCGCCTTCCTGGCCAATCCCAAGAGCGGAGCTCCAAAGCAATTCGAGGAGCTCCGGCAGCTTGGCCTCGACGCGTTTACCTCCGCGTCCGATCCCTTACTCTATAGAGCGACCGATCGAGGATTCATAACTATCGGATGCTTTCGATTGCAATGGCCTTGGATTTGCCGCGGGCGTACAAGCGTCCTGTAACCGTGACTCGTTTTCCGGCGAATGGAAGCAGCTTCCCATTTTGACCTTCTGCCGGCATGTTTTCCGAAATTGGCCAATAAACCTCGCCATCGTCAGAGAGCACGATTAGCGGCGATCCCGCCTTGGCACAATCCCGCGCGCATTTCTCGCTAACAGGTTTTTGCAGGTTCTTGGTGAACGCGCAAGCCGAGTCGAGTACGTACCCGTGCAGGGTCACCTGTTGCGGTTTGTCCTGCGAAAACGCCCAGATCGCGCAGGTTGCGATCACTCCGCAAACAAGCAAGTCTCTGATCGATCGCATATCAGAACGCTCCTGGTGTCGAGGATACATTCGATGGATTCTAAATCGAGAGCGAGACGGTGATCGGTCGGTTTTGAAGGTTGTTCCTTTTCGGTTGCTTACTTTTATCCCATTCTCAAGTCCATCGCCTTTGCGGCGCACTTTGACGCGGATCGTTGTACACTTTCCCGTTTCCGTTTCAGCGAGAACCTTCCCCGGCGCGGGTTTCGCGCGGGAGCAAACTCTGTTTTGTTCGATAAGGAGACTTCATGTGTAGAGTCCTGATCCTTGCGGTTGCAACGTGCCTGGTAACCAGCCTCGCCGCCCAAACTGCCGACGAGTTAGTGGACAAGAACATCCAGGCGCACGGCGGCCTGGACAAGATCAAAGCGATTAAGTCTTATCGTTTTACCGGAAAATTCCAGCAAGGCAGCTTTACTGCGCAAGTGTCGCAGGAAGCGAAGGCGCCGGACTTTATCCGCGAGATGTTCACGATTCAGGGAATGACGCAGATTCAGGCATATGACGGAAAGATCGGCTGGCAAATCTCGCCATTCCAAGGCCGAAAAGATCCCGAGATGCTCGGAGAAGATGACTTGCGCGACATCAGCGAAGACTCCGACTTTTATGGACCGCTCGTGGACTACAAGGAAAAAGGCAACACAGTGGAGTATTTAGGTCACGACACAGTTGACGGCGACGATGTCTTCCGCCTGAAAGTCACGCTCAAGAACGGCGACATCATCTACTACTACCTCGATCCAGACACCTACATCGAAATTCGCACTGAGCGGCAGCAATTCATTCGCGGCGCTGTGCGCGAGACGCAAACGGATCTCGGATCCTTCAAGCAGGTTGATGGCGTGTACTTCCCCTTCTCGATCGCCAGCGGGCCCAAGAATCGTCCGGACCAAAAAGGCACTGTGACCATCGAGAAGATGGAAGCCAACGTCAATGTCGCAGAAAACGAGTTCGCCATGCCGAGCGCTCCGGCAGCGCCGGCCAAACCGCCTGCGGGTAAACCCGGGAATAGTCCATTGCAATAGCGTCTGAAGTTTTGATTTCGCATTCATCTTTACCGTCAACCTTGCCGTCAACTTTGAAAGGATTCACAAGAGAAATGATTCTCAGATTTCCGACCGTAGCGCTCAGACGCAAGACCGCGATTTCATCGTTATCTTTGGCTTTTTTCTGCTCGACGGTTCTTACTGCCCAACAGCCGGAGGCGAAGCAGGTACGCTTCGACGCAGGAACCATTTCGGGACTACCGGCTCGAAATATCGGTTCAGCCACGATGAGCGGCCGCGTTGCGGCAGTCACAGCTTTCAGCGACAAAGGGCGGCTTACGGTCTTCGCCGGAGCGGCAAGCGGTGGCGTGTGGAAATCCGTTAACGGCGGCAGCAGCTTCCGCTCGGTGTTTGATCAGCCAGACGTGCAGTCGATTGGCGCCTTGGCCGTCGATCCGACGAACACGAAGGTTGTTTGGGCGGGCACGGGCGAAAGCTGGCTGCGCAACAGCGTCTCGGTTGGCGATGGAATCTACAAATCCGTCGATGGCGGCGAGAACTGGGCCAACGTTGGACTCAAAGACACAGAGCACATCGTCAAGATCCTGGTAAATCCCAAAGACGGAAATTCCCTTCTGGTCTGCGCCACTGGCTCCGCCTTTGCCGACAACGATGCTGGAGGCGTTTACAAGACCACCGACGGCGGCAAGAACTGGCGCAAGGTCCTGGCCGGAGCTAATCGATCCACCGGTTGCGGACAGATGTCGATGAGCGCGCAGGAGCCGAACACCATCTACGCAACCACGTGGGACTTCCGTCGCCAGGCATGGACCTTTCGCTCCGGCGGTCCCGGAAGCGGAATCTTTAAATCTACCGACGGCGGCGAGCACTGGAACGAGATCACTGACAGCAGCTCGAAGGGGCTTCCCGCAAAACCGTACGGACGCATTGCCATTGCAGTCGCTCCGTCCAAACCACAAACCGTGTACGCAATGGTTGAATCGAAGGCCAGCGCTCTCTATCGCACCGACGACGGCGGCCAGAACTGGAAGAAGCTGGATGCCAGCCAGTACATGGTGTGGCGTCCGTTCTACTTCTCAAATCTGATCGTCGATCCGAAAAACGAGAACAAGATTTTCAAGGTTGATTTGGTGTTGCTGCTCAGCGTGAATGGCGGCGAAAGCTTCAGCGCAGTTTCAAACCAGGCGCATGGCGACTTCCACGACGTCTGGATCAATCCCGACGATCCGAACACGATCTTTGCAACCGATGATGGCGGCCTGTGGCGCAGCTTCGACGGCGGCTCCCGCTGGGAACATCAGATGAACCTGCCGGTTTCGCAGTTCTATCACGTGAGCGTGGACAACGATATTCCCTATCACGTGTACGGTGGACTGCAGGACAACAGCTCCTGGGTAGGCGACTCCTCCTATCCCGGCGGCGTGACGAATTCACGCTGGGAAAACATGTACGGCGGCGACGGATTCTGGATGTGGGAAGATCCCTCCGATCCAAACTACCTGTACGCCGAGGCGCAAGGCGGTGAAATCGGCCGCGTGAACCGTCAAACGCACGAAATCCGCGCGATCAAGCCCTATCCGCAGTATGGCGAAAAGAAGCTGCGCTTTAATTGGAACGCGCCCATCCAGCTCAGCCCGAACGACAAGAACACTCTGTACCTCGGCGCGCAATTTCTCTATCGCTCGCGCGACCACGGACAATCCTTCGAGCGCATCTCTCCCGATCTGAGCACCAACGATCCGGAAAAGCAGAAGCAGGAAGAATCGGGCGGCATTACGGTGGACAACTCCGCGGCTGAGATGAATACCACGGTGTACACGATTTCCGAGTCTCCCAAGAACGGCCAGCTTATCTGGGTCGGCACCGACGACGGCAATATCCAGATCACGCGGGATGGCGGCAAGAACTGGGCGAACGTCATCGGCAACGTTCCCGATGCGGGAAAAGATTCCTGGATCACGTGGGTGGAAGCCAGCCGCTATGAGGAAGGAACCGCATACGCGGCCGTGGATCGCCACATGTACGGCGACATGAACGCTCACGTGTTCAAGACCACCGACTACGGCAAGACGTGGAAATCAATCGTAAGCAGCGACAGTGGAGTTCGCGGCTGGGCGCACGTAATTAAAGAAGATACCGAGAGCCCGAACCTGCTCTTCCTCGGCACCGAATTTGGTCTCTTCATCAGCAACGACGGCGGCGAGCGCTGGGCGCAATATAAAGGGAGCAACTTCCCTGCAGTCGCGGTAGACGATCTTGTCGTTCATCCGAAGACGTCCGATCTTGTGCTGGCTACGCACGGGCGCGGCATCTGGATCATCGACGATATTTCTCCCCTGCGCGCGCTCACACCCGAAGTCATGCAGGAAGAAGCGGGCTTTTTGCCCATGCCTCCCGCAGTGCAGTGGATGGAAACATTCGCCGGATGGCCTGAGGGCGCCAACTCGTTCAACGGCAGTAGCCGCTCCAACGATGCGGCGATTCCCTACTACCAGCGCTCGCGCCATATTTTCGGCGACCTGAAGATAGAAATCTTCGATTCCGAAGGCAAGCTGGTGGATACGGTTGCCAGCAGCAAGCACCGCGGCGTGAATCGCACCACCTGGTCAATGCACTTGAAACCGCCCAAAGTTCCGCCGGCAGCCAGCGCTGCCTTTGGCGCCGCGGTCGGTCCGCGCATCGTGCCGGGCACTTACACAATAAAGATGACCAAGGGCGATAAGACTTATACCTCGCAGCTGAAGGTAGTCCTCGATCCGCGCGCGACCTACACCGTGGAAGATCGCAAAGCGCAGTTCGATCTTTCAACGAAGCTCGCCGCCATGCTGAATCACATGAGCTGGGCGGTGGACGCCATCATCAATGTTCGCGATACCGCCAACCGCGACTCGGCGCAGCTCAAAGACCGCGATGCACTGAAACAGCGTTTGACGAAGCTGGCAGCAGACTCTGACGCAATCCGCAGCAAGATCGTCGCAACCAAAGAAGGCGGCGCAATCACCGGCGAGGAACGCCTGCGCGAGTTTCTTGCCGGACTCTACGGCGACGTCTCCGGTTACGACGGCAAACCTACTGATTCCCAGGTCGCTCGCACGGAAGCGTTGAATCGCGAGCTGGAGGACGTGGTCAACGAGTTCCAGAAGCTCGTCTCGCCGCAACTTGCAGCGCTAAACAAGCAGTTATCAGCAAAAAAGTTGCAGCCCATCAATCTTCTTTCGGAGCAGGATTGGCAGAAAGCCCAGGATGCGGCGGAAGGCGGAGGTCCTGCGCACGGACCCACTTC
>JAFAUE010000375.1 GCA_019243475.1 Acidobacteriota bacterium
ATTCCGCGGGAAAAAGCAGTGGTAGTGCCGTTGTAGTGATGACCAAGCCGCATTACCATATGCGGCCAAAGGGAGTATTGCTCATGCAGCGATCGTTCAACTGGCGACCATGGGTCGGATTTCTCATCATCTTCCTTGCGCCGCTCACTTTCTTTGCTCTTTATGAGAAAACCGGCGCGGCGATTTGGATCAGCATCGCTCTCATTGTTCTCGGCGTCGTTCTACTTTGGGACGGCGTGCGGCGAAGTTACGTCCAACCTGAAACTTACCGCGGCAAAGTTTCGGGAACCGTACTGGCAGTGGTCGCGTTGCTGATCATTGGCGGCTTCGGCTTCGTCAATTACGCCATGCACCAGGCGTATTCCAAGGGACAGCATTCTCCCAAAGTAGGCGAAAAAGCCCCGCTGTTTGTCGCGAAGGACGCGACCGGCCACGAAGTGAAGCTGGCGGAGCTGCTGCACACCTCGGTTGTCGGCGGCCCGCAGGCGCCGCGCGCCGTTCTGCTCGTCTTTTATCGCGGCTATTGGTGAAGCGCCTGCGTCTCCGAGTTGCGGAGCATTCAAAGCAATCTTGCTTATTTCCGGCAGGCTGGAGTGCAACCCATCGCGATCAGCGCTGACACTCCCGAGCAAGTCACTAAGCTTTGTCAAAATGCCGGTCTCACATTTCCCATTCTTTCCGATCATGGACTCGATGCCATCCATCAGTACGATTTGTCCATCGCGGAACGAGGAGTGGACGGCAGCCAAGCCGGCGGCCCAGGCGAGTTCCTGATCGATGCGTCTGACACCGTTCGCTGGCGCAAGCTGACGGAAATCCATCCCAACGAAATCACTTCACTCGGGAAGGTGCTCTGATCTAGAAAGAAGGCTTGCCCTCGCCTTGTTCATTTCCGAACGCGAAAATGCGTTCCGGACAGTTGGAGTGCGTCGATTACTCTTAACGTATTGAACTGGCGTTGCTTGCCGGCGGCACGCGAGGTGCAGTGAAGTATCGTTTCCTCACGTTGGAGGCACGAACATGAGGCTGCGACAAGCTGCCAACGCTGCAGCTCTCGACCACCTGCTGGCCGACCTTCGCTATGCGCTTCGCGGCATGAGGCGCGCTCCAGGCTTCTCCGCCGTTGCTGTGCTTATGCTGGCATTGGGGATCGGTATCAATGCGGCCATCTTCAGCGTCTTTTCCCACGTGCTATTGGCGCCGTTGCAGTTTCCTGATTCGGGACAGTTGTATGTAGTCTCATCCCATGCCCCCTCGCTCGGGGACAGCCGTCGCGATTCGTCAGGTCCGGACTTTCGCGATTACCGCGACCAGAACACCGTCTTTTCGGAAGTCGCTGCCGTCATTCCCCACTTTTCCGAACCATTCACGCCCGATGACGGTCCGCCCCGCGTCCTGAACTTCTCTGCGATTACACCGCAGTTCTTCAGCATGCTCGGTGTGCGCCCGCTGATGGGACGTTTGTTCACGGCGGACGAATATAAGACTCTACGCAACAGCAGCGTTCTAATCTCGTGGAAGTTCTGGCAACAACAGTATGGCGGCGACCCGAACGTCATCGGCCGCGTCCTGCGCAATGAAGACGTAAATTCCGTGATCGTCGGCGTCATGCCGCCGATGCCCGACCTCTATCCCGACATCGATGTCTGGGACAAGTCGAGCACGGAACCGAGCTGGCCCTTTATGAACTGGCGTCAGAACAAGTTTCTCGACGTCATCGGGAGGTTGAAGCCAGGCGTGAGCCGGCAGATGGCGGAGCAGCAGCTTACCGCGATTCTGCGCCGCGGCCAAGGTGAGCCCAGTGACGTACAAGTTCGGCTTACATCGCTCAAAGAATTCGTAGTCGGTCCGGTCAAGCAGCAGCTCAATATCCTTATGGCCGCGGTTGCACTCGTGCTGCTGGTGACCTGCATGAACACGGCGGCGCTGCTGCTTTCCCGCGCAGTAAAACGCACACCGGAGATGGCGGTGCGGCTGGGGCTTGGCGCCAGCCGGACAAGGATTAGCCAGCAGCTTCTCGTGGAGGGCTTGGCCCTGAGTGTAATGGGCGGCGCCCTCGGAGTAGCACTGGCTTCTGCATCCGTGGGACTTATCCGGCAAATTCCCGGATTGGCACTTCCACGTGTCGATGGTCTGCGCCTGAACCTCGCCGCCCTGGGGGCCAGTTTTGCCCTGGTCGCGCTCACCAGCGTCGTTTTTGCCATGCTGCCTGCTAACGCCCTTCGCGATCTCGATCTTTCTTCCGGCCTGCGCGGCGCGCGCACGGAAACCGGACGACGGCAGCGGCGCCCATTTTCCGCGCTGATCGTCGCCGAGGTCGCTTGTGCAGTTGTGCTGACCGTCTGTGCCGGGCTGCTGCTGCGCAGCTTCGTGAAAGTTCAATCCGTGGACGCGGGATTCCAGCCTTCGCGAGTGCTCACGGCCTACCTGAGGACCAATTATTTCGGACCGGAAGGACTTTCATTTTGGCACTCGGTGATCGACGGCGTTGGCCACGTTCCAGGAGCAACGGCCGCCGCCGTTTCTGACTGCATGCCGGGATCGCGTGCCATGGGCGCGTCGTTGATCTTCGACGATCGACCTAATGATCCCGCGCACGCTCCTTCGGCCGAGGGCTGCTGGATCAGTTCGGATTACTTCCGCGTGCTCGGCTCATCGCTGCTCAAGGGGCGCTTCTTCACCGAGCATGACAATGGAACCTCGCCGCCGGTGATCATGGTTAACGCCGCAGCAGCGCAGCGCTTTTTCCCGAATCAGGATCCGCTCGGCAAGCGCATCGCGGTCAACTACCTTGCGCTCGGCAGCCGCAATAACCGTCCGCCGCCTCTGCGGGAGATCGTTGGCGTGGTTGAGAATGTGCATCAGCGTGCTCTCGATCAACCGGCCGAGCCCTCTATCTACGTGCCCTACCTTCAGGACGATACCTATCACGTGCTGGCGTCGATGAACCTCTTTGTGCGCAGCGCGGGCGGCGATCCTGCAGCGCTGGCCGATAGTGTGCGCGCCAAGATCCAATCGCTCGATCCCAACCAACCGGTGGAACGTACCAGGGCGATGCGCGAAGTCGTTTCGCGCACACTGGCGCGGCGCACCTACAGCATGGGATTGATGACGGCCTTCGCCGGACTGGCGCTGCTGTTATGCGCGCTGGGCATCTACGGCGTGGTGTCGTATGTCACGCTGCAGCGCACACGCGAGTTCGGCATCCGCATGGCACTGGGGGCGAGTCGCGAGGACGTCTTGCGCAATGTGCTCGCGCAGGGTGGAACACTGACCTTGGCTGGATTAGGAATCGGTATCGCGTTGGCCCTGCCGGCCACGCGCGCACTGGCGCAATTCCTGTTTCAGACGGCGCCTCTGGATCCGGCGATCCTGGCAGCTTCTGTTTTACTGCTGGGAGCGATCGGAATCCTCGCCTGCTTACTGCCCGGAATGCGCGCGGCGCAGCTGGATCCGCGAGTGGCGCTCAATAGTGAATAGGGAACAGGTGACAGGGGACAGGGGACAGGTGGCAAGTCAAAGCAAGTCGCGAGCTACCTCAGATGTTTCCATAAGCAAGAGTAGTCCGACCGAGGTTTTCCCAAACGAAGAGACTTGTTTGCATGGTCTCACTGTAGCCCATTAACTGTCCCTTCAGCTGTGCCCTGTCCCCTGTGTCCTGTCACCTGTAACCTGTCCCCGTCCCC